>CACYHG010000007.1 GCA_902774175.1 uncultured Bacteroidota bacterium | reverse complement strand
ATTGGATGTCGCTCATAATTCTATTATTTGAAAAGTGATTGGATAAACCCTTGGCTCTGGCGGTCAAGTTCGAGGATGTCGTGCTCGTTTTCCTCAAGGGTGCGCAGCGGGGCTGGCTTGTAGAAATACTTGTTGAAAGAAATCTCGCAGCCTATCTTGGTGGGCGGCAGGTTAATCCACGCATCCGCCACATAGGGCCGCACCTCACGTTGGAAATAGTCGTAGATATCCTCTTTGACAGGAATTTTCTCGGTGTCACGCAAGTCGCTGTCAGGCTCATACTCTACATACTGGCACATATAACTGCCCTTCTCGCCCGGGAAGAAACCATAGTCGGACAAACGCTTTTCATCAACGTTGTATGTGTCCATCAAACTCTCCACATCCTTGCTTCCCACCTTGTGTTTTTTCTTGATGACGGGCTGGGCTTCGGGGTCGGTCATGCTCATGGCGCGGGCTATGGCATTGAGGGTGGTCGTCTTCGCATCAAGTTCCAGCGCTTTCGCAGTTG
Source organism: uncultured Bacteroidota bacterium (assembly GCA_902774175.1). Taxonomy (GTDB): domain Bacteria; phylum Bacteroidota; class Bacteroidia; order Bacteroidales; family WCHB1-69; genus UBA1195. The sequence goes on along the minus strand of CACYHG010000007.1, from coordinate 60,556 downwards.
CGGCAACCTTCTCGCTGAAAGCGTTGAAGTCCATATAAACCTCGGTTCCGATGGCGTGCATCAACTGCTTGGCCGTATTCATCAGGTCGCGGCGATCTTTCCAATCCTTGGCCGAAACCAACTTGGCCAACTTCTTGTCCGTCATCTTGATTTCGTTGTCGTTCAGATACTCCTTGATACTCGGCAGTTCAGCATCCAAGCCCTCAAAGACCTTTTCGCCATAGGTTTGGTACAACCACTTGGAGAGTTCCAACTCGCCTTTGTCGTAAAGCATCTCATCAATCTTCAGCGCATTGAACTGGCTACGCAGGCGCAGCGGACGTTCGATGGTCACATTGTAGAAGCGGAAGTCGTCGCCGTCGAAGATTTTGGAGGCCACCTTGTTGTCGTCGCCTTCTTTCTCCACGAAATCCATATAGGTCTTGAGGATAGCATCACGATGCGCCGCCGTAATGGTGCAGTTGCGCGAGCCTTGGTTTTTCCGCAGTTTCTCAAAGGCCTGCGAAGCGTCAATCAGTTGCACCTTGCCCTTGCGGTTGGCCGCTTTCTTGTTAGTGAGCAGCCACACATAGGTGGTAATGCCTGTGTTGTAAAAGATGTTGTTGGGCAACTGGATAATGGCATCCACCAAGTCGTTTTCGATCAGATAGCGACGGATGTTGCTCTCGCCGCTGCCCGCATCACCCGTGAAGAGCGACGAGCCATTGTGAATGGAGGCCACACGGCTGCCTTGGGGCTGGTATTCCAACGGTTTCATCTTATCCACCTCTTCCAAAAGAAACAGCAGTTGACCGTCGGAAGTCCTCGGTGTGGAGTCGAGCACTTCCACCTCGCCAGCGAAATTGGTAAGTGGCAACTCGAAACGATGGTCCAGCAAGGTCTTTTCGTGGTAAATCTTCTCCTTGTCAGTTTTCCATGACTTGCCGTAAGGCGGATTGGTAATCATATATCCAAACGATAGGTCGGAAAAGCCGTTATCAGTGATGGTATTACCCAAATGCATTCCGCTTGGGTCCACACCCTTGATAATCAGGTCTGACTTGCAGATGGCGTAAGTCTCAGGGTTGATCTCGGTGCCTGATAGTTGAATAGCCGAACTCTTCACACCTATGTCCAGAAGATACTCGCGGCCTTCGGTCAGCATACCGCCCGAACCACAAGCAGGGTCGTACAAAGAGATGATTTTTGGCAAGTTGTCCTTCACAGGTTCAAAGACGAGGTGCGCCAATAGTGAAATGGCATCACGGGGCGTAAAGTGTTCACCCGCCTCCTCGTTGTTCTCCTCATTGAAGCGGCGCAACAACTCCTCAAATACGGTGCCCATACCGATATTGGTCATGGCAGGAAGGATGATGCCGTCGGGGTCTTTGGCCTCCTTGTCGGTGAGGTTGATACGTGGGTCGGTAATCTTCTCGATGATGGCCAACAAGCGATCGTTATCTGCAAGTTTTCTCGCCTTGTTGTAATATTCGAAGTTTTTCAACACATCGCGCACATTCTCGCTGAAGCCGTTGAGATATTCGATAAAGTTGTCGTATAGGATGTCATTGTTATCTGACGCCTGCGATTTCAAACGATTCAGTGTCCATTTGCTGGTATTGAAGTAGCTGAGGCCCGTAATGTCTTTCAAAGCATCTTCATCAATGATTTCAAGACCCATTTCTTCCTGCTCTTTCAACTCTTTTTCTACAGCCTCTTTGGTGGATTCAAGCAGGGCATCAAGACGACGTAATACAACCATTGGCAGTATCACATCACGATATTGGCCTCTTAAAAAAACATCTCTCAAAACGTCATCAGCGATGTTCCAAATCAGAGATACTATTTGGCTATGACTTGTTTCCATATTCATTATAATATTTTTTTTCTTCCTTCAGCCTAAAAAACTTCATGATCTATTGTCATCAGATTTATATTAATGATTATTCCGCACGGACAAAACGATGCCGATTGCCCTCTTTCTGAAGGAAATAGAACGGTTCGTCCGGCAAAGGGAAATATTCCAGGTTCAGACCATCCCTGTGCAGGAAGACCCACCAGGGGACAAAGGCCATACGGTCCACCTCAAGCAAATACGGCGACTGCAGCAAACTGACATCATCATATACAAACATGTTGGAACAGTTTTCCCTGCCGCGGTTGGCAGTGACGTATAGCATCGACTCAATACCGGTACCCCAGGAATAGTCCACGCCAATCGATTCGGCATCCTCCTTGGAGACAAACAGTTTTCGCACCCCCTCCTGACGCGCCTCCACCAGCAGCTCATCCATCTTTTGCAGCCGCTCCGAAGCCCTCTCGGCTCCGTTGCCCATCCGGATATAATTGACCACCAGCAATGCCATGAGCAACACAACCACATGCTCCTGCCCGAATGGTTTCCAGGAGGGTATCACCTCCCGCACAAAGGGCAGCGCAGTGAACAGCGCCATCGGCAGGAAGGAACGCTCCATCGCGATCGGTCCGTCCCCGGCAAAGTAAATCCAAAACGTGATGAAAAGGAAACCCAGGTTAAAACCGATGTAGAAGACGGATTTCCACACCATCTTGCGCCGGATATACCACACCGAAGTCCATACGAAGAGCAGCAGCGGCATGTAATAGAGGGAGAAAATGTGGTCCTTGAAAAATTTGAGGCTTCCGAAATGCCAGAAATCAGGAAGTTTTGAAAGCAGTTCCGGCAAAGGGATAAGGAAGGTGGCGTCCCTCCCGCCCTGCGCGGGCAGCAATAGTTTCAGGGCCTCAACCAGCACAAAGGCGGCAAGGGCGAAGACGGTCTCCCAACGGAATCGGAAGCCCTCGTCCACCCAAACATAAAGCCAGACAAAAGCCAGAAAGAAAATCGCGACCGGATGGATGAAGGCACAGAAGGCGGCCACTACCAGCAGCGCCGCCGCATGACAAACCGCAGCGACCTTCGAAGAGCTCCGGCGCCTGTAGGCCAGCAGTGCATAGAGCAGCGCGGCGGCAAACACTAACTGGAATGTTTCGGAAATGCCATGCAGGAAGGTGTGGTTCATGCAAAGGAACGGAATAACCATAGCCAATGCTGTGTAATCGTCCTTGAGCAGATGCTGCACCGCGATGTAGCAGCCGTATCCTATAAGCACGAATGATACCGAATAGGCTGCAATTATGCCGGACAACGGCAGATGCAGCTTGAGGAAAAGCAGAGGCAGCAGTTCGGAGACCACCATGCTGCGCCGCCCGTCGTTGATGGTGAAGTGGCCGGAATTGATCAGGTCGAACACCTGAAAGGCCGAATCCATATAGCAGACACGCGGGAACATCCAGACAAGGGAAAAGACCAGCATTGTCAGGAAAGTCAGGTGTCCGAGATAAACATATCCTGTTCTGATGCGACGAAGTTGCCTGTCGTTCATTTTATCTGGTATTTGATGTGAAAACATGTGCCGGACGCAGCAGATCCTCCACCGTCTTAACCGGAGTGAAGGTTGAGAGCGGAACCGCCACGAACAGGGTTATCCAGTCGGACATGGAGCCGTTCCACAATCCCGGATGCTCCAGCACGCGGAGTGTTTTGCCCGCACTGGACTTCTCTGTGGTGAAATAGCGGCTGTTGTCAACATGCCGCCGCAAATCGAAACGTCCGCCTTTGTAGCCGTTCCAGCTGCATACCAGATCGACCGGATTGAAATACTGGGAATCGTCCAGGCACTGCCGCTGGGCGGCGTCCTCCAGATCCATTTCGGAGGTCTCGACAATCTGCAGGGAGGGCACCCCATCCTTTTCCACCCAGAAGGGGCCGCCTCCGGGATCCTTCTCCCTTTTCACCATTCCGCACACACGGATGGGACGGTCCAGCTGCCGGCGGCAGTAGTCCACCCGCTGTGACAGCCCGAAGGAGCCGTAACCGGCTGGGAAAGCCATCTGCAAATCCTCCCGCATCATCCGCTCGATGGCGGAAAGCCGCGCCTCATCAGCACCGGCATCCAACTGCCGCAGGGCTTCAAAGCAGGCCTGCTGCCTCTCCAGAAGCAGCGCGGCAAGACATTTTTTATATTGTATGGTGTCACCGCGCAGCGCATCGGTGGTCACATTGTCGATATTCTTCACGAACACCACATCGGCATCCAGACGGTTAAGGTTTAGCAGCAGGCTTCCGTGCCCTCCCGGACGGAAAACAATCCGACCTTCGGAATCACGGAACAGGTTCCCGTCACTGTCAAGCGAAACAGTGTCGGTTTCAGGCATCTGTTGCGAAAAATCCACCTCAAACATATATCCTGTCACCTTCTCATAAACAGTCTTAAGCTGTACGGCCAGCTTACGGAAGGCCTCCTCATGCTCCGGCGAAACAGTGAAATGGAGACGTATCCGTCCGTCGCCGCCGACAGCATAGGAAGCGCCCTCAACCCAATGCTCCTCAAATGCGGTACGGACCTTCTCCCCATACAGGTGGAAAGGCAGCAGGCCCTTCGGCATCCGTCCGAAGCCCCAGCCCTCCTCCGTGAGAATGAAGCGGAGCAGGTCGGCATAATCTGCAGGGCCGTCCAGCTTATCAAGCGAAGTGCCCTTTGAGCGCAACGCCTCTGCCAGCTGTGGATAGAACGGATAGCGGGGAAGCGTTTCCGCCAGTTCGGAAGCCGCCTCCGGCGTGCAGTCCCCCATCATTTGGAACCATTTTTTGAACATGCGCGTGGCGGCACCGGAGGCCGGCACAAACTTGAGGCACCTTCTGCCCTGCATCAGAGTGTCGTATGATGTCTCCAACCTGTTGCGTTCATGTTCGGACAGAACCTCTATCCCGTCACCGGGCACGGCCGGACGCAGCACACGCAGCGCATGGCGCGCCTCAGACATGCGGTCCAGCTGTCCAAGCACCGTCTCCACGGACAATCCGTGTCCTTGCAATTGTTCCCGATCTTTTGCCGAAAATTCCATATATATGTCTCCTTTCTGTTTTATTTGTCAATGCGCTTCAAGCCAATTGTTCCCGGAACGGATGTCCACCTCCAGCGGCACACCCACCGGCAGCGCCTCAATCATGGCGGTCCGGACGATTTCCCGCACCTCCTCCAGCTCCGGAAGAGGCACATCAAGCACAAGCTCGTCATGGACCTGCAGCACTATTGCTGACTGCAGCCCTCTTTTTTCCAGTTCGTCAAAAATACGCACCATGGCAATCTTTATCATGTCAGCGGCGGAACCCTGAATCGGAGCGTTCACCGCATTGCGCTCTGCCATCCCACGGATCACCGAATTGTTCGACCGGATGTCCGGCAGGTAGCGACGGCGCTTGCAGATTGTCTCAACATAGCCATGATCAAGGGCGAACTGCTTCTGCGCCTCCATGAACTGGCGTATGCCCGGATACTGTTCAAAATACTGTCCGATCAGCGCAGCCGCCTCTTTCCTGGGGATATCCAGCCGCTCCGAAAGGCCGAAGGCCGAAATTCCGTATATGATTCCGAAATTGACCGTCTTGGCATTGCGGCGCATCTCCTTTGTAACCTGTCCGATCCCGACATTGTAAATTTTTGCGGCAGTGGCTGCATGGATGTCCATACCATGCCTGAAAGCCTCCTGCATGCCTGCATCGCCGCTCATTCCGGCCATGATGCGCAGCTCTATCTGTGAATAGTCCGCCGCAAGCAGCAGATGCCCTGAATCGGCGGGCACGAACGCCTTGCGGATTTCCCGCCCCTCATCGTTACGGACAGGAATGTTCTGCAGGTTCGGATTGCTGGAGCTCAACCGCCCCGTGGCGGTGACCGCCTGGTTGAACGAGGTGTGCACCCTTCCTGTCAGCGGATTCACCAGCTGCTGGAAGGCCTCCGTATAGGTGGAGCGCAGCTTCTGCAATCCGCGGTAGTCCAGCACAGCCTGTACTATGGGATGCTTGTGCACCAGCTTTTGCAGGACCTCCTCCCCTGTCTGGTACTGCTTGGTCTTGGTCAGTTTCGCATTCTCCACAATGCGCAGCTTCTCAAAAAGGATTACGCCCAACTGCCGTGGCGAGGCGATATTGAAGGTTTCGCCCGCAAGGGCGTATATCTGCTGTTCCAACGCTGCTATGCGCTCCTGCAGCACACCGGAATACTGCTTAAGGTAACCGGTATCCACGCGGACGCCTTTGCGCTCCATGGCAGCCAGCACCTGCACTAACGGCATCTCAACCTTTTCAAACAGTTCCCATGCCTCCCGCTCGTGAAGCATAGGCTCAAAAACTCGGAAAAGCCGGAAGGTTATGTCGGCATCCTCGCAGGCATAATCCCTCAATTCCTCAATCGGCACATCGCGCAACCTTTTCCTGTCACCCAACATCTCCCTGTAGGAGACAGTCTCATATGAGAGGTACTGGAAAGCCAGCTGGTCCATATTATGCTTCTGCTCCGGCTCAAGCAGGTAGTGCGCCAGCATCGTATCGAAACAGGGGCCGGCAATCCTCACCCCGTAACGCTGCAGCACCTGCAGGTCAAACTTGAGGTTCTGCGCCACCTTGCAAACCTTCGGATCCTCAAACACAGGCTGGAGCGCGGCAAGCCACATGCCGGCCTCCGCAGCATCTTCCGGGAAGAGCACAAAGCAGGCCTTCCCCTCCTCCATGCAGACCGAAAGGCCCACAATGTTAAGCTGCAGGACATCCAGGCTGTCGGTCTCCGTATCAAAACAGAAGGCTTTCGACTCCGCCATGTGCGCACCCAACTGCAACAATCCTTCAAAACTGTCCACCAACCGGTATTCATGCGGCGTGTTGCGCAACGTGGAGACGGAGGCGGACTCTCCTCCGGCATCCGCATCCATGTCGAACAGGCCGGGCAGCATGCCGGACGGCTCCGCCGTCATCGGGTAGTCATTCTGGATACGACGCAGCAGCTGCCGGAACTCCAGCTCCTCCAACACCGGACGCAACAGTTTGAAATCTGGCGGCTGCGCGACAAAATCCGCTTCATTGAGCTCCAACGGCACATCCAGCATTATGGTGGCCAACATCTTTGACTGCAGCGCGTCCTCCGCGCCCTCCCGGACCTTTATACGAAGCTTTTCATTTTCAATTTCATCGGTATGCTCAAGCATGTTTTCAATGGAGCCGAACTGCGCTATCAGCTTTTTCGCAGTCACCTCGCCCACCCCCTTGATGCCGGGGATGTTGTCGGAGGAATCGCCCCACAAGCCCAGCAGGTCGATCAGCTGCTCAGGGTGACGGATGGAATATTTCTCACAAACCTCAGGCACGCCCAGCACGCTGAAACCGCTGCCGAGATGCGCCGGCTTGTACATGAAGATGCGGTCGGAGACCAACTGCCCGTAATCCTTGTCAGCGGTCACCATATAGACCTCAAAACCCCGCTTCTCGGCCCGCTTGGCCACCGTTCCGATTATGTCGTCCGCCTCATATCCGGGCAACTCCAGCAAAGGTATGCGGAATGCCGCAATCAGGTTGCGGATGTCCGGCAGGGAGGCGACAATGTCCTCCGGCGTGCTTTCGCGGTTTGCCTTGTATTCGCTGAACCCCGCATGGCGCAGGGTCGGGGCGAAACTGTCGAAAGCAACCCCGATATGTGAAGGTTTCTCCTTTCGGATGATTTCGTAGAGCGAATTGGCGAAACCCAGCACCGCCGAGGTGTTTTTCCCCTTGGAGTTGATGCGCGGATTTTTGTTCAGGGCATAATACGAACGGTAAATAAGCCCCATGGCGTCAATAAGAAAAAGCTTTTTATGCTGCTGTTCCATCAATAGAAATTTATGTGCGCCGCCACATGCGACGCATCCGCAAAAGTAGCATTTTTTCCGATACAAAGCGAAGGGTGGGAAATTTTTATCCCAACCTCTGCATTCCGCATCCGGATTTCATGTAAATTTGCATTTTATTTTCAAAGGGTATCACATAAAAACAGACAGCGATGGAAAAAATAGTGGAGGAACGCGTAAACACTTGGCTGAACGGAGCCTATGACGAGGAAACCAAAGCGGAGGTATGGGACATGCAGCGGCATCGCCCGGACGAACTTCAGGATGCCTTCTACAAGGAACTGGAATTCGGCACCGGCGGAATGCGCGGCATCATGGGTGCGGGAACAAACCGCATGAACAGATACACCGTCGCCATGGCGACGCAGGGTCTGGCGAACTATGTGCGCAAATGCGTCACAGAAAGGCAGCCGCGCATGGCGGTGGCCTACGATTCACGCAACAACAGCCGTGAATTTTCGGAAATTGTGGCCGATGTGCTCTCCGCAAACGACATAAAGGTGTTCCTGTTCAACCAGATCACCCCCACCCCGGAGCTCTCCTTCAGCATACGGCAGCTCCAGTGCGACAGCGGCGTTATGGTGACAGCATCCCACAACCCGAAGGAATACAACGGTTACAAGGCCTACTGGAACGACGGCGGCCAGCTGGTTCCGCCCCACGACGGCAATGTGATTGCGGAGGTGAGGAAAATCACCTCCATCGATGATGTGAAATGGACCCGCAAGCCGGAAAATGTGCAGTACATCGGCGAGGAGGTGCACACTCCCTACATGGAGCGCATCAAATCGTTGAGCCTGCATCCCGAAGCCATACAAAAGCAGCATGACCTCAAAATCGTCTACACTCCGCTGCACGGAACAGGCGTATACATGATACCGCGCTCGCTGAAGAATTTCGGATTCGACAATGTCTCCCTTGTGGAAAAGCAGGCCGTTCCGGACGGCAACTTCAGCACTGTTGTCTCCCCGAACCCTGAGGAGAAGGCGGCCATGAGGATGGCGATAGAACAGGCTGAAAAGCTCCAGGCAGACCTTGTGCTGGCCAGCGACCCGGACGCGGACCGCATCGGCGTGGCGGTGCCAAAGGGCGACGGAAGCTACGAGCTGCTCAACGGCAACATGACGCTCACCCTGCTTGTCCGCTACCTGCTGAAGGAATGGAAGCGGGCCGGAAAAATCGACGGAAAACAGTATGTGGTCAAGACGGTTGTAACCACGGAGCTGATCCGCGACATCGCCCGCAAGGAGGGCGTGGCCTGCTACGACGTGCTGACCGGATTCAAATATATAGCCGACAAAATTCTTGAGCTTGAGGGCAAGGAACAGTTCATCGCAGGCGGTGAGGAGAGCTTCGGCTGCCTTGCCGGCGACTTTGTCCGCGACAAGGATGCGGTCATCTCCTGCTCGCTGCTGGCCGAATTCGCCGCACTTGCCAAAACCGAAGGCAAGAGCCTGCGCGACCTGCTTATCGACACCTACATCGAATACGGCTACTACCGCGAGAGCCTGCTCTCAATCACCAAGAAGGGACAGAGCGGCGCGGAGGAGATCCGCCACATGATGGAGGAATACCGCGAACACCCGTACAGCAGCATCCACGGCATTGAAGTTGTCCGCATCGACGACATTCTTCTTTCCACCTCAACCGACTGTCGCACCGGAGCCAAGACTCCGATACAACAGCCCAAGTCGGATGTGCTGCAGTTCCATCTGGCGGACGGCAGCAAGGTCACCATGCGCCCATCCGGCACCGAACCGAAAATAAAGTTCTACTTCAGCGTCCGGGAAAAACTGGAGCGGCGTGAGGACTACGATGCCGCAGTGGAGGCCGCCGAAGCAAAGATAGAAGGAATCATCCAATACATGAAACTCAAGTAAAATGATGAAGTTTACCGCACAACAGATAGCCGACCAGCTCGGCGCACGGGTCGAGGGGAATCCCGACGCCATCCTTTCAAAGTTTTCGAAAATCGACGCCGGTGAGGAGGAGGGGCTCTCCTTCCTGGCCAACCCGGCCTACACACATTATATTTATGACACCAAGGCGACCGCCGTGCTGGTGAGCGACGACTTCGAACCCTCCAAGCCGCTCACATGTACCCTCATCCGCGTGAAGGACCCATACCTTGCCTTCGCCCAGCTGATGACATTCTACCAGCAGCAGCGGCGCAAGAGCGGCATCTCCCCCTTCGCCGCCATTTCGGATAAGGCGGTGATCGGCAAGAACGTCTACATCGGCGACTTTGTCTCGATAAGCGAGGGGGTGGTCATTGGGGACAACTGCGAGATCTACCCGCACACCTTCATCGGGGACAACGTGCGCATCGGCCATGACACAATACTGCATTCCGGAGTGAAAATTTACCACGAATGCGTCATCGGGAACCACTGCACGTTCCATTCAGGCGCAATCATCGGGGCCGACGGCTTCGGCTTCGCACCGCAGGAGGACAAGCAGTACATGAAGATTCCGCAACTGGGCAACGTGGTTATTGAGGACAATGTGGACATAGGCGCGAACACCTGCATCGACCGCTCCACCATGGGCTCGACCATAATCCACAAAGGTGTGAAGCTCTGCAACTTCATCCAGATCGCACACAACTGCGAAATCGGCGAGAACACCGTGATGGCCGCCATGTGCGGTGTGGCGGGCTCCACCAAAATAGGCAAGAACTGCCTCTTCGGCGGACAGGTCGGGGTCAACTGGCACCTGAACATCGGCGACAACGTGCAGGTGGCCGCCCAGAGCGCCGTCAACAACAGTTTCAAGTCGGGCAGCGCAGTCTTCGGCACTCCGGCGTTCGACGCAAAGGAGAGCATAAAATGCGTGGCCGTATACCGCCAGCTGCCCAAACTGCTCGAACGGATTCAGGAACTTGAGGCGCAGGTGGAGAAGCTGAGCAAATAACCATACCCTGCATCCATGAGGAACCTGTTTGAATTCATCAGGCGTTACGCGGCAGTTTTCCTGTTTGTGATACTTGAAATCGTCTGCCTGCTGCTGATCACCTCCTCCACCGCCTACAAGCAATGGAAGGGCGGAACCGTCATAAGGGAGATGGCCGGACCAGTGCTGCGGCAACGTGCCAAGGCTGCCTCCTATTTCCATTTGCGGAAGGAGAACGAAGCCCTGCTTGATTTCCAGCGCAGACTGCTGCAACAGGTCTGTAACACCGACCTCAACACATCCGACAGTTCCGTCACCGACAGCCTGCCTGAACCGCTTCAGGCGCCGCTTTTCGACTACAAGGTGGCCAATATCCTTGAAAACACGACTTCACTGCCGGACAACTACCTTATTCTGGACAAAGGCTATGAGGACGGCATCCGGCAGGGACTTGGCGTGCTTTCCGACCAGGGCGTTGTCGGCATCGTCAAGAACGTCTCGCCCCACTTCTGCACAGTAATGTCGCTGCTGCACTCCAAATTCAACCTGAGCGTTATACTGAAGGACGGCATTGTTACAGGTGTGCTGTACTGGGACGGCAGGAACCACAGGAGGGCCATACTCCGCAACGTCTCCTCACTGGACCAGATAAAGGTCGGGGACACCCTTGTAACCCACCATTCACTGATTTTCCCGCCGGACTATCCGGTCGGGACCGTCTCGAAAATCCGCAAGGAGGTGGAGGATGGCTTCTACACGCTGGAAGTGCGGCTGAGCAACCACTTTGACCGGATGACACAGGTATGGATTGTCCAGAACAACTATTACGACGAACTGCAAACTTTAACAGACAGCACACAACATGAATAAGAACTTCGTCTGGAAATATGTATGGCAGTTTCTGCTGTTGCTGGCCGCGCAGGTGCTGCTGATGAACCGCATCTGCCTATGGGGATACCTCACCCCGATGCTATATGTAATGTTCATCCTGACCCTTCCGTTCCAGACCCCACGATGGCTGGTGGTGCTGCTTGGGTTTGCAATCGGATTTGGGGTGGACTGCTTCTCCGGAATAATGGGCGTGCACGCTGCCGCAACCACCCTCATCGCCTTCATGCGGCCCATGATCATCAACCTGATCCCATACAACGCCACCTTGGAGGAGCACCAGCTGCCCACGCTGTGGGACATGCATTTCGGCTGGTTTGCCGGCTACACTCTGTTGGCCGCCTTCATACACCAGTTCATGATTTTCTTCTTGGACAACTTCAGCCTGGCCAACTTTTTTCACCTGATATTGATCAGCGTAATAAACAGCATTTTCACCACGGCATTGATACTCATCGTGCAGTGCCTGTTCTATAACAGCTCCAAAAGATATTAGAGAGGGATCAGTCGCGTCTCCTGCGCAACAGATATTTGTCAATCAGACGGTTCACCTCATCCGACACCCGGAAAAGATATACAATGGCCGTCCCGAGCGCACAGAGCAGTACTGTACGCAGCACCGACTCGCCGAAGAAAGCAGACTTGGAGGCCTCCACGCCTAACAGCGGCGTCAGATAACGCATCCAGACTAAATCAAGCAGCAGAAGAATTGCCATCACAGCCACCACCTTCCACTGCGCCACTGAGAAGGGATGCACCCGGATGCTGCGCCATACCACAAACAGCAGCAGCAGGAAATAGACCGAATATGAAATCAGAGAGGCCGCGGCAGCCCCGCACATGCCCCACACCGGTATCAGCTTCACATTAAGAAAGACTGCAGATGCGGTCAGCAGGAAGGTGAAGAGCAGCGAATAGGCGTAATACTTGGAGTAGTTCAGCACCGTGCAGCCCACACTCAGTGTGGAATTCATCAGACGCGCCATGCCCAGAATAAGCACAACCCATTTGCCGTCAGCATATTTGTCACCGTTGGGAATAAGTTGGAACAGCAGGTCAATGTTTATCCATATTATAAAGAAAATGAAGGAACCTGCCAGCAACTGGTGCAGTGACACGCTGCGGCACAGACGGTTGGCCTTCGCGATGTCGTTTTCCTTCACCGCCTGGGAAATCTCCGGCTGGGCTATTGCGCCGAGCGAGCGGTAAGGTACCTCAATCACTGCAGCGATGTACATGGCTATTGCGAAGACACCGGTGGTCATCAGCCCCATCTTCGCCCCGACAAAAAAGGTGTTCAGCACCGGCATCAGGTTGCCGGCCAGCGCAGCCGCCATCATGAAGAGCGTGTACCAGAGGAAATCCTTCCGGAGCTTTTTCGGGACAAACTTCAGATCCGGTTTGAAGGAGATTTTTTTAAGGGAGAGCAGGTAAAAAAGGTCGCAGAGCATCGCCACCGCATAAACAAGGCAGAAGGCAATGACAAAGCGGTCCAGATCAAGCACATGGAAAGCGTAAAGCAGATAGCAGGCGAGCGTCATCAGACGCACCCCGACCTCACGCACGAACTTGGGGACGGCAATGCGCATCAGCACGTTGGCGTTGACCTCGAAAACCGCCTGATAAAGCATGAACAACGCAATGGGCAGCACCACATAAAGGTAATGCACAAACAGCTGTGATTTCGGAGCATACCACCTGACAACCTGCTCCTTGAAGCAGAGGAAAAGCAGCGCATAGATGGCAAAGCCCACAAGCGGTACTATCAGCGTCCAGCCGAAAAAACCGTGATCCTTCCTCCCCTCATCCTTGAAATAGGGATAATATCGGATGGCGGAGGAATTGGTGCCCAGCTGCGCCAGACCGGAAAGCAGCACGCCGGCGTCCACAAGGATGCGGGTCAGCCCTATCTCCTCGGCAGTAAGGTATTTTGTCAGGATAAAGAAGGTTGTGAAAAAACCGACGGCAATGCCGATGTAATTGGCCAACGTACCCTTCAGACTCTGCCTGATAATGACTCCCATCGGATACCTCCACTCTTTACATTAATTATAAAATGCCCTGTCAGGAATATCCAACCAGCTGCAATAGGCATCGCCCAAAGTGTGCACCACATTGCGCCACAATCGGTTACTTGGTGCATCAAAATACTCCTTGCGCATGTCGGCGACCACCCATACCTGCTCGTCCAATTCCCGTTCCAGCTGTCCGGCGCTCCAGCCCGAATATCCGGCAAAGAAGCGGATACGCTCCTCCTCCATCAGGCCGACACTCAAAAGGGAACGGATCTCCGATGCGCTGCCACCGAAATAGAGTCCCTCGGCCAACTGCTGCGCATTCTCCGCAAGCTGCTCATACCGATGAAGATAAAAAAGCCGGTCCAGACCGACAGGACCGCCGTTGTGCAGCACATGCAGGCAGCCGGACAAATCCGGCAGCACATCCTTAAGATACACATGCATAGGCCGGTTCAGGATAAACCCCATGGCACCTTCACTGTTATGCTCCACCAGCAGGATGACTGTCCGGTCGAAATAGCCGTCCGAGTTGAAAGGGACGGAAACCAGCAGTCTGCCCTTTTCCAGAGGGATGCCGGTGGGCGGCACTTCAAAGAATTTCTCCTGTAGAGTACGCATCTGTTTTACCATTGATATTTAAAACACGCTAACAAATACGTTTTTTTTAAAAAAAAGTTCGCCTTCCGTGGAAGAATTATAGTGTGCCCTGTAATAATTGCCCACATACATACGTTATAGTAGTATAAATCTTAATAAAACACACATCGCATGAAGATAGTTTTTTCGCTACTGGTTGGCCTGCTGATTTGCGCCAACGCATTCTCCCAGGAGGTCTGCTGGGTATTTTTCACCGACAAGGCCAACACCACCTTCGACCCTTACAGCTATTTCGATTCAAAAGCCATCGAACGGTACCGACTCAACCATGCCGACCTGTACGACAGCACCAACTTTCCGCTGAACGCGCAGTACTGCGAAAGCGTGGCAAATCTCTCTGACGAAGTGGTCGGTGAGAGCCGCTGGCTCAACGCCATGGCGGTGGTGGCCGATGAAAACGCCATTGCAAAAATCCAAAGGCTTCCCTTTGTGAAAAAGCTGGTCGTCATCCGGAGCGACATGGTGCTTTGTTCCCGCGAAGAGGTGGAGGAGACCATGGAGAGCGGCATGGCCGAAGCGGAGAAGCTGCTTTCGGCTCCTGCTGAGCCCTACAGCCTGCATGCGCAGCTGAAGCGAATGGGCGGCGAGGAGTTTGTAAAGGCGGGATTGCGCGGCAAAGGCATCCGCATCGCCGTGCTGGACGGCGGTTTTCCATTGGTGGACAAACATGCCGCATTCCGGCACCTGCGCGACAACGGCCGGATCCTGAAAACCTACAACTTCCCCAAAAAACAGGAGAATGTCTATGGCTGGAACAGCCACGGCACCATGACCTTGAGCTGCATCGCCGGCAAGGATGTGCTGAACGGCTGCGACATCGGATTAGCCACGGAGGCAGAGTTCCTGCTGGCGCGCACCGAGGTGGGTCCCGAACCTAAAAAGGAGGAGGTCTGGTGGGTCATGGGTGTGGAATGGGCCGATAAAAACGGGGCACAGCTCATCAGCAGCTCGCTTGGTTACGGCAACATCAACCATGACATTTCCGAACTGGACGGCAGCTCCCCCATCAGCCAGGCAGCCAACGCCGCGGTGGCCAAAGGCATCCTTATATGCAACTCGATGGGCAATGAGGGCACCGACCGTTCCTGGCGCACCCTGATCCTGCCCGCAGATGCGGAAAATGTGCTCACGGTGGGCGGCATCAACCCCAGCACCCAGCAGCATCAGGATTTCAGCTCCTACGGCCCCACCGCCGACGGACGGCTCAAGCCCAATGTGGTGGCCTACGCCTCCGAATGCCGTGCGGCTGACCCCAAAGGAATGGAAGAATACAGCAATGTGGCCGGTACCTCCTTCTCCTGCCCCCTGGTGGCCGGATTCGCCGCCTGCGCATGGCAGGGCCATCCGGAATACACTGCCCTGCAGCTGAAGGCGGAGATTGAGAAATCCGGGGATGTCTATCCCTACTACGACTACGCCATCGGCTACGGCGTGCCGCAGGCCGGCCATTTCACCGGGAACCAGGTGAAAGCGGAGAAAAAATTTGACATTGTGGAAAATGAAAATGAACTGTACATCCAGGTTAACGACAACTACCGTCAGGGCGACATGCTCTACTACCACCTCCGCAACGACAACGGACGTCTGCTGTACTTTCATGAAGAGTTCAATTTCGCCTTTGAAGGCAGGATAAATCTTGTACAGTTCAACTTTCCTTTACGGAAAGGGCTGACATTGTGCGTGCATTACAAAGGTTTCACAGAGACATATACCATAAAGTTCGACCACAGCCGCCCCGTAACAGGCAATATTGGGGACGAAATCATAACACAAGCCTACCAATACACCACACAAGTCTCCATCCCGCACAAAGCCTCCCAATGGGGCCGCCACGCCAAGAACAAGTTCGGGGCTTTTTACGGCTTTGGAACTAAGATTGCGACACGCCATTATGACTGCATGTGTGATGTCAATATGAACTCAATAGCACAAAACATCGGTGTTTACTACCAGCGCAACATCACAAAAGGCTACGGATTAGGCGTCTCTCTCTCCAACAGTTTCCAAAAATACAGCCTCAAACCTGCGGCAAAAGCGTTTCCGGCCACCACAACCAAACCAGCCGCAAAAAAAGCATTTTTCAACGAAAACCAACTGGATTTGGAATTGTACCAGCAAATCCGGCTTGCCAGCGGCTACAACGGCAGCGGATGCAGCCTGGACATCGGTGTATATGGTTCCTGGGTATATGACTATACGCTGACAAGTATCTATCCTTCAGAAGGGAATGTGGTTTTGAGCCGCCATTCGGAAACCTTCAAATTTGACGGCTATCCTTTTGACTGGGGATTCAGCATGCGGGTTAATTACGCATTCCTCTCCCTGTACGCCAAATTAAGGAGCGGCGTGTTTGATAGCAGCATACATCTTAATCACATCATCCCGTTTCAACAGTACACCCTTTTGGTTGATACAAAGAATCTGGAAATCGGCCTGATGATGAAGTTCTGAGCGGAAAGCAATAAAAAAGAGAAAAGAGGTGGCGTGCCACCTCTTTTTTGGTTTCTTAAAATGCAAAAATCGTCATTTCATTGACGATTTTTACGTAAATTTCGTCATTGTATTGACTTTTTTTATATTTTTGCAAAACGGAAACAGAGAGGATATGCGGCTCAGGTGATTTATTCTGCAGTACGCTTTTGTGACTCATATTCTTTAAACCATTTTCAATCATCCGATATCTGGAGACCAGTCCCTGAAATTGATAAAACCGTTATCAGGTGAAACTGATTTTTCTTGTCCATCATAAAGCACCATGGAACTGACAACCCTGTCCCCGTACAGTTTCCGGAAGTAGTCCAAGCCCTTATTAAAGGAGAGGTGATATGTCCTGGAAGATTTTATCTCATAGGCACACAATTGGTCGAAAGATATTTCATCCACCACATCCACCTCATTCTGTGACTTATCCCTATAATAATAGAGTCTGGGAGTTTTTCCACGGTTATAATACCGTTTTACCATTTCAGCCACCACCATGTTTTCAAAAATTGCCCCACGCAAGGGATGGTCGGCCAGCTGCTGTTCATTGGAAATGTCCAGAAGATAACACAGCAGACCAGTGTCCATAAAGTATCTTTTGGATGTCTTCACAATCCTTTTCCCTATGTTGCGGTAATACGGAGGAAGCATAAAAGTAATATAGGAGGTTTCCAAAATGCTCTCCCACTGCCGGATGGTTTTAATGTCCACACCCAATTCATTGGCAAATTCGGAAGCGACAAACTCACAGGACGCGCGTCCGGCCGAAAGGCGGATAAATTGTTGGAAAGAGCTGAGATTCCTTACATTCAGCAATTGTCTCAAATCGCGTTCCACATAAGTCATGTAATAATTGGCATAAACATCCTTCGGTAACTGCATGTTACCCCATACCGCAGGATACCCGCCATTCAGCATCAGGCAATCTGTATTAATGCTATTGACTGCCAATTCCTCAAACGACAAAGGCAGCAAGGTCAGGACAGCGGCTCTCCCCGCCAACGACTGGCTGACCTTTTCCATCAGGGAAAAATTACTGCTTCCGGTGAGAATCACACGCCGGTTGCGGTCATCATCCACCCAAATCTGAATATAGGAAAACAGATCAGGCAGATACTGCACCTCATCAACAATTAATCCATGCTCATGCCGATGTAAGAAACCCTGCGGATCGGAAGCCACCTGCTCACGTAACGTAATATTCTCCAAATTAACATAATCATATTCCGGAAAAGCCATCTTACACAGGGTTGTTTTACCTGATTGCCTGGGACCTGTCAGTGTTACGACAGGAAATGATTGCGCCAAACGCAATAACTCTTTCTGTATAATCCTATTTATCATATAAATACACTAAAAATGGACAAAACTGGAATTCAACTCCAAATTTGTCCGCAAAAGTAATCATTTTATACATTTGATTTCCCCTTTACCACAAAAAAAAACATAACCCATATCCGGTGACAAACCATCCGAAAAAAGATGATATTTTCACCCCACATCCGCACAATATTCCGGCAAAACTCACGTTATAATAGATTGTATGATTAAATCTGTAATAAAAAACATTTGAAATGAACAGAATAGTATTCCGAATTCTATTGGGCGTATGCCTGACAGTCTGCGCCATTGGGATGCAGGCGCAAAACAGCCAAGCCAAAGAGATCACCCTGGAGGACATATGGGTGAACTACAAATTCTATCCTCGCGGTGTCTCCGGATTCACCCCCATGCCAGACCCTGCACTCTATTCCGTACAGACCAAAGACGGACTGATTGCCAAGAACTTCGCTACGGGCGAGACAGTGCGCGGCATTGTCAGCGGAAGCGAGCTGAAAACCGCATCGGGCGGGAAAATCGGCATGAAGGAGATCCAGATGTACAAGCTGAACGAGCAGCAGGACAAGCTGCTCATCGGCACGGAGGTGGAATACATCTACCGCCGCTCCTACAAGGCAATCTATTACGTTTATGACCTGAATGCGAAAAAACTCACAATGCTGGCTGACACCACGTTGGGCAAGCAGAGCTTCGCCACCTTCTCCCCTGACGGAAAAAAAATTGCCTTTGTAAGGGAGAACAATCTGTTCATCAAGGATTTGGAAACGAACAAGGAGACCGCAATCACCACCGACGGCAAGTTCAAGGAGATTATCAACGGCATGGCCGACTGGGTGTACGAGGAAGAGCTGGACATGTCCAAGGCCTTTGAGTGGTCGCCCGACAGCCGCTTTCTCGCATTCCTCCGCTTCGACGAATCGCGGGTGAAGGAGTTCAACATGATCATGTGGGGCAAACTTTACCCCGATGAATACCACTACAAATACCCCAAGGCGGGCGAGGACAATTCCCTTGTGACCGTGCATCTGTATGACGTGCAGGCGCAAACGCTGAAAACCATTGACATGGGCGACAACAGCGACTGCTACATCCCGCGCCTCTACTGGCTGCCCAACGCCAAGGATCTGGTGATTCTGAAGATGAACCGCCACCAGAACGAGGTGGTGTTCCACAGCTACAACACCGCGAACGGACAGATGCGTAAGGTCTATACCGATGTGAACGACCGCTGGTTGGACATTACGGACGAATATTATTTCCTCAAGGATAACAAACGGATGATTGTCACTTCGGAGCGCAACGGCTTCAACCATCTCTATATGGTGGACATGGACAAGCAGGGTCTCACCCCAATCACTTCCGGCGAATGGGAGGTGGCATCCGTCTGCGCGGTTGATGAGAAGAACCAGTGGATATACTACCTCTCCAACGAATCCGGCACGCTCAACCGCGACCTCTACCGCATCAATTTTAACGGGAAAGGCAAAAAGCTGCTCACCAGCGGCAACGGCTGGAACACCCCCACCTTCAACGGCAACGCCACCTACTACCGCAATGTCTGGTCCGACCTCAACACACCGCCCGTCTATACGCTGCACAAGGCCGACGGCAAACAGCTGAACGTGATGGAGGACAACCACGTATATAAGGAGAGGATGGAGGAATACAAGTTCTCAAAACGGGAAATCATCCAGGTTCCGTTGGCAGATGTCACGCTCAACGGATGGATGCTGAAACCCAACAATTTCGACCCGAACAAGAAATATCCCCTGCTGATGTACGTCTATGGCGGACCTGGCTCGCAGGAGGTCTCAAACTCCTTCGCCCGCAGCCTTGATTTCGCATGGTACCAGATGCTGGCGCAGAAGGGCTACATTGTGGTCTGCGTGGACAACCGCGGCACCGCCGGACGTGGCGACAACTTCAAGAAAATCATCTACAAGCAGATGGGCAAATATGAGTCGGACGACCAGATTGCCGCCGCCAAATATTTCAAGACCCTCCCCTACATTGACCCCGACCGTGTGGGAATTTGGGGTTGGAGCTTCGGCGGCTACCTCTCCTCGCTGAGCCTCTTCAAAGGTGAAGGCACCTTCAAGACGGCCATGGCAGTGGCGCCGGTCACCACATGGAGATATTACGATAACATCTACACCGAACGCTTTCTGCAGACTCCGCAGGAGAACCCCTCCGGCTACGATGACAACTCCCCCATCACCTGGGCGGACAAGATGCAGGGCAACTACCTGCTCATCCACGGCACCGCCGATGACAACGTGCATTTCCAGAACTCGATGGATTTGGTCACCGCGCTGAACGCCGCCGGAAAGCAGTACGAGTGCTTCTTCTACCCGAACAAGAACCATTCGATCTACGGCGGCAACACCCGCTACCACCTCTACACCAAACTGACAGACTTCTTATTACGCAAACTCTAAACTATTAACTATTAACTATTAACTCTTATCTATCAATGAACGAAATCAGAGTCAGATTCGCCCCCAGCCCGACGGGGCCGTTGCATATCGGCGGTGTGCGCACCGCATTGTACAACTATCTGTTTGCCAAGCAGCACAACGGCAAACTGATTTTACGGATTGAGGACACCGACAGCACCCGTTTTGTGCCGGGCGCGGAGGAATACATCATCGAAGCCTTCCAATGGTTGGGCATCACCTTTGACGAGGGGGTGCATATTCCCAACAGCGACGGCATCTCATACCGCCAGTCGGAACGCAAACCCATTTACAGGCAGTACGCCGATTTTCTGCTGGAGAACGGCCACGCCTACATCGCCTTTGACACCCCTGCGGAAATAGAAGCCAAACGGCAGGAAATCAAGAATTTCCAGTATGACTCCCATACGCGTATGCAGATGAGGAACAGTCTGACGCTTCCTGCAGATGAGGTGAAACGGCGCATGGAGGCGGGCGAACAGTATGTGGTCCGCATCCGTATCGAGCCGGGCGAGGACATCACAGTGCACGACATGGTCTGCGGCGACGTGGTCATTAACAGCTCCATCCTGGACGACAAGGTGCTGTGGAAATCGGCCGACCAGCTGCCCACCTATCACCTGGCCAACATCGTGGACGACCACCTGATGCGCATCAGCCATGTGATCCGTGGCAGCGAATGGCTTCCATCCGCCCCGCTGCATGTGCTGCTGTACCGCTATCTGGGATGGGAGGAGAGCATGCCACGTTTCGCACACCTGCCACTGCTGCTCAAGCCGGAGGGCAACGGCAAGCTGAGCAAGCGCGACGGCGACCGGCTGGGCTTCCCCGTCTTCCCGTTAGAATGGCACGACCCGAAATCGGGCGAGGTCTCCATGGGCTACCGCGAGCAGGGCTATTACCCCGAAGCGGTCCTCAACTTCCTTGCGCTTCTGGGCTGGAACCCGGGAACCGAACAGGAAATCTTCACCATTGAGGAGCTGGTTCAGGCATTTTCGCTGGAAAGGGTCAGCAAATCGGGTGCCAAATTCGATTTTGAAAAAGCCAAATGGTTTAACCATAAATATTTGCAAATGCGTCCCGAGGCCGAAATCAGCCAGGCCTTCGGCAAAATATTGGAGGAAAAGGGTATCCATTGCGACGACAGCTACCGCGATGCGGTGGTCAGCCTGATGAAGGAGCGTGCCAGCTTCGTCCCCGACCTCTGGCGTGACAGCGCATTCTTTTTCCAACGTCCGGAAAGCTACGACCCAAAGGCCATCGCCAAACGGTGGCAGCCGGAAACGCCGGAACATCTCACCGCCTTCTGCCAAATCCTGCAGGATATCCAGCCTTGGGACAAACAGCAGGCTCACGACCGGATCATGCAATACGTCGCCGACCACGAATGCAACATGGGCAAGATAATGAACGCCCTGCGCCTCTGCCTCGTAGGCGAGACCAAAGGCCCCGACATCTTCACAATCATCGACCTGTTGGGCGTGCCGGAAACCATTGAACGGGTTAAGATCGGGATTGCGGAGATACGGTTGTAAAATTAGGGAAACGCACGGCCGTGATGTAGAGACGCACGGCCGTGCGTCTCTACCACAATTCATCCGTCGGCCAAAATCCATATCATCATTTGTTGCCGGATTTAAATCGTCATCTGTAAATCGCATCAATGAATGGATGGATTTGAAAGGTTTATATTCCGGAAAATTCAACAGGACCAATCCGTTATGGCAGGCAAATTACCACGATCATATTATTCGTAATAAAAAAAAATATCAAAATATTGCATTATATATAGAAAATAATCCGACAAATTGGGAAAAAGATTCCCTAAAATAATACCGTAACCATATCCATATTTTGTCTATTTTTGCAACAAAAAAAAACATCGTATGACAGACTGTAAAAAACGGCAAACAATGGCAAAACAACCCGAACCGGATGACTGGCGCAGACAAGGTCAGGAAATGACCGTTGAACGCCACCCGCTGCAACCGTTCCTGCCGGAGAAGGCCAGGGTATTGTTCCTCGGCAGTTTTCCGCCGCCGCGCAACCGCTGGTGCATGGATTTCTTCTACCCGAACTTCATCAATGACCACTGGCGCATCGAAGGGCTGGTTTTCTTTGGTGACAAGAACCATTTTGTAGATACAGAGAACAAAACCTTCCGACTGTCGGAGATTGTGGATTTCCTGAAGAGAAAGGGCATCGGCTATTTCGACACCGCCACCGCCGTGTGCAGACTGAAGGAGAACGCCTCGGACAATTTTCTGGAGATTGTGGAACCAACGGACATCGCCGCACTGCTACGGCAGATCCCGCAATGCCGCGTCGTGGCCGTCACCGGTGAAAAGGCGGCCCATACCCTCTGCGGACAGCTGAATATAAATGAGATGCCTCCGGTTGGCGGACACACCGCCATTCCACCGGCAGAAGGCATCCCCGACGGACTGCACCTCTACCGGCTGCCCTCCTCCTCCCGCGCCTATCCCCTGCCCTTGGAGAAGAAGGCGGAGGCCTACCGCGAAATGTTCCGCTTTGCGGGAATATTGCAACAGAACAAATAGCCACAAATTGTCATAATTATGAAAAAACAGCTGATATTACCGCTTTTATGCATGCTTGCCATAACCTCGTACGCACAGGACACGGCACGCCACATACGCCGCGGCTGGACCTTCGGCGTGCTTCCCAGCGTCGCCTACGATGCCGACCTCGGCCTGCAGTACGGAGCACTGACCAACATCTACTATTTCGGCGACGGCTCCACCTATCCCGACTATCTGCATTCCTTTTACGCGGAGGCGGCCTACACCACCAAACATTTCGGCATATTCCGCTTCGCCTACGATTCCAAATATCTGATTCCGAAGCACCGCCTGAGCATCGACCTCACATATCTGCCCGACCAGATGTGCGACTTCTACGGTTTCAACGGCTACAGCAGCAGCTACATCCCGGAATATTCCTCTCAGGGCGATATCTACTACATTTCCCGCGCCTACTACAAGTACCGTCGCGACCTGTTCCGCTTCTCTGCAGACATTCAGGGGCCATTGGCCGGAAAACTCTGCTGGAACGCAGGAGCGGGCCTGCTTCATTTCGGTGTCGGTCCTGTGGATGTCAAAAGGCTCAACTCCTTCACGAAGAAAAAGGAGAAACAGCTCCCCGACACCATAACCCTCTTCGACCAATATGTGGCGCTCGGCTATATCAGTCAGGATGAAGCCTCCGGCGGACTGCATCCCTACCTCCACGCAGGAATCACCTACGACACCCGCGACCGCCAGCAGAACCCCACACACGGCGTACATGCCGACGCCTTCCTGACCTGGTATGCAGGCATAGGCAGCATGGAAAAATACAACAATCTGAAACTAAATGTCAACTGGAGAAATTACCTGCCAATTGCA
Organism: uncultured Bacteroidota bacterium; assembly: GCA_902774175.1. Lineage (GTDB taxonomy): Bacteria > Bacteroidota > Bacteroidia > Bacteroidales > WCHB1-69 > UBA1195. The sequence continues at coordinate 36,700 of CACYHG010000007.1, read as the reverse complement.
TCAGACCGTCTGATTTTCGCCTACCGGATTGGGACGCAGCTCAATCTTGCGGGCGACTGCCCCTTCTACCTCAACACATACCTGAACCAGCTCTACATGCAGCGGGTGATTTACGAAGGGCTCGGCGGCGCGAATTCGGTGCGCGGCATGATGCGCAACCGCGTGCTCGCCCGTGGGGTGGCATTTGCAAACTTCGAATTCAGGGCGCAGCTTTTCAGTTTCAAGGTGAGCAAGAACATGTTCTATGTCGGACTCAATCCCTTCATGGATGCCGGAATGGTGGTGCAGCCATACGACCGCGTTGCCACCGACCCGTGGCAGTTTGTTCGGACTGATCCGAATCCCGAAAACCCGGATTTATTTTACGACGAAAGCCGGCTTTATTCCCCCCATCTCACCGGAGGCTGCGGTCTGAAGGTGGCCATGAACGACAATTTTGTCCTCAGCATTGACTGGGCGACAGCCTTCGACAGACAGGACAACGGCAAGTTCAGCAACCTTTACATCAAGATGGGATACATGTTCTGAAGAATTTTACGGACAGAACCGAAAAAAAATGCACAATCTGCAAAACATATTGGAATTTCAAGTACTTTTGCGGTTTTAAAGTAAGAATTTTTATTATCAAAAAGCACACACATGAAAAAGTTTTTTACCCTGCTGCTGTTCACCGCAGCCGTTTCCATGGCTTACGCCCAGCAACCCGTCTCGAACAACAACACCGATGATGATGTCATTTTCTCCGTTGTGGAAAATGAGCCCGAATACCCGGGCGGAGAGGAAGCCATGTACAAATTCCTCTCAGACAACCTGGTTTACCCCAAAGCTGCCCGTGAAAAAGGCATTCAGGGAAAAGTCATCGTAGAATTTGTGGTGGAGAAAAATGGAAAAATCAGCAACGTCAAGGCTGTAAAAAGCGTATCACCGGAACTGGATGCGGAAGCGATCAGGGTGATCTCCAAGATGCCGAAATGGAAACCCGGAGTACTGAGAGGCGAGAAGGTGAGTACAAGATACCGTCTACCAATAAATTTCCAGTTGAATTAAACCGGTTCAAGCCGGACACTGGCACGAATGAATAAACAGCCATCGCTCTACCAGGAGATAATGCGGCGGCAGGACGCCTCACTGGTCGCCAGTCTGAGCCGTTTTTTCAAGACCGGACCGGGCGGATACGGGGAGGGCGACCGTTTTCTAGGCATCAAGGTGCCTGCTGTGCGCGAAGCGGTGAAACAATGCCGCGGCAACGTCACCTTCGGGGAGCTGGAGCGGTGCATCGCATCCGAATATCATGAGATGCGGCTTGCCGCCCTGCTGTCATTGGTGAGGATGTTCCAGGATGCACGCAAGGATATTGAGCTCCAACAGCGCTGCATCACATTTTATCTGGAGCACCTGCAACAGGTGAACAACTGGGATCTGGTGGACCTCTCCTGCTACGAGCTCCTTGGCAGATGGCTGCTTGACAAGGACCGCACGCTGCTGTACGACCTTGCCCGTGACGGGAAAACAATCTGGGAGCAGCGCATCGGAATGGTGAGCACAATGCAGTTTCTGCGTCACGGCCAGCTGGACGACACATACGCCATTGCGGAATTATATCTGGAAAAGCCCGCGCCGCTGCACGACCTTCTGCAGAAGGCGGCAGGTTGGCTGCTGCGCGAGGCGGGCAAACGCGATGCGCGACGGCTGAAGGGATGGCTCATGCCACGGCGGAAAGAGCTGCCACGAACGCTGCTGCGCTATGCAATTGAAAAATTCCCGGCAGAGGAGCGCAACCTGCTGATGGGGAAATAGATTTTATTTCATCCGATCCCACACCCCTTTTTCTTCAAACACCAACGCGATGTGTGCGCAGGCCTCCGCATCGGCAAGCGCGGAGGCGGCCTTAACCAGAGAGGCGGGCAGCCCCTTCAGTTCGGACTTGTTGTCAATCACCATCTGGTATGCGTTGGTTGCTGCCAGCACGTTGTTGCCAAACTTGAGCGTAAGAGTGGAAAGCTGCTCGTTTATGGCGCGGAAACGTTCCTGCTTCTCCAAAGGAAGAGCGGCACCTCCTCGCACAAAGCCCTTGTAGGTTTCCTCCAGCAGCCGCAAACGTTCCCCTTCCAAGTCAAGCCGTTCCCGCATGTCGCACACAGCCTTGACCCGTTTGAACAGAGCCTCGTTCAGGTTAATATCGTCACTGTGTGCGGAAAGCTTCGGGCTGATGCGTTCGGCGATGTCGTTCATCTCCTTGCTGTTGTTGGTCTCGCACATGTTGAAGAAGACCGCACTGACCTCGTTAAGCAGTTCGCCGCTGTACTCCAATGCCTCAATAGTGTTTTCAAAGGTGGGTTCCTGCGGATTGGAGGTGATGGCGTTCACCTCCTGTTTCTGCTGCCGCATACCCTCCTCAAAGGCAGGAATGAAGTGTTCGGGCCTAAGCCTGTCGAACGCCGGCACCCCGTATGGGGTCCCCGGCTTGGAAAAAAAACGGGTTGTCCATATCAAGGTTATTTTCTTTTTTCTGATGATGGCAGGAAACCAGCAGGCACGCCACCATCGCAAACAACAATTTTTTATTTATATCCCAAACTATTAACTATCAACTTTCAACTATCAACTATTAACTATCAACTAATCCTTCACCACCTTCACCGTATTACGCCCAGCGCGGACAAAGTACATACCCTTCGCCCAACCGGCAATATTAATCTGAAAATTTTCTGTAGCGGCATTCTCCGCACGATATATTTCGCGGCCTGTGAGGTCGTACACTGTGACCCGTCCGCCGTTTATTCCAGCCAGATACAGCACTGTACGTGCCGGATTTGGCCATACCTGCAACGAGGTTTCATCCAGGACATTCCTCACCGACAGTGTCGTACAGTCGAAAGTGCCTGAGGTGGCAGGGATAAAAATATCCTGCGTAGGGGAATAGGCGTAGCAGACACTCCAGCCCTTGTCCTTGGCATTTTCAGCATTGGAGGCCATGAATGCCATGCTGTTGGAGTCTGAGGGAGCTGATAGCGGGACAAAAAAACCGTAGGCCTGCTCCGGCAACGAACACATCAGCGCATCAAATGCCGCTGTGGAAAAGGCATTGCCATAACAATCCAACCTCTCCAGCTTAGGATTGTTTTTCACATCCAATGCGGTAATTCCTGAACCATTGTCACTGCAGATGAATTCTTGGACATCACCATACACAATCACCTCCTCGCTCCGGGTGGTGAAGGTGACCCTGGTTATGGGGGAGGCCGCCTTTGAACCGACCGCCAACAAAGTGTCCCATGATCCGGAGACTATCCGCACCATGTCATATTGGTTCGCCGCCCAGAAGGAAAGGGTGATTTCCGCCCGGTTTCTGACGCCAAGTTTCATGCTGCAGTCCATGTTCAGCCCACAGTAATAATTGCCCTTGGTCTCAATCACATCTGACCCGGTAAAAGGTAAGACACCCCATCCCTTTTTCCGTGCATTGGCTGCATTGGCTGACTTAAATTTGATGGAATTGGTGTCCTTAGTATCCAGCAACGGACAAAACACGGCAAAATCTTCCGATTTACGTTCCGGCAACGTGCACATCATCTGGTCGTAAGCGGAGGTGGAAAAGTCGTTTGCATGGCAATAAACTGAAGTCAGTTTGTCATTAACACGAAAATCCAGTGAAGTGAGCCTGTTCACAAAACAATATATGGAGTTCAGATTGGGATTCCGGCTCAAATCCAATGAGGTAAGGCTGTTATATGCACAAACCAACGCCTTCAAGTCATTATTACAGCGCAGATTCAATGTGGAAAGCCAATTATGGTCGCACTCCAAAATAACCAGAGACGGGTTATAGCTCACATCCAATTCTTGAAGATTGTTACCACTACATGACAACCACTTCAGCCGGTTATTATTGCGCACATCCAACTGGTAGAGGTTGTTGTAACTGCAGTTCAGGTAAGTCAGGTCAGGATTTTGGCTTACATCCAAGTGGATTATTTTGCTGAAATTCGAATCACATCTGAACTGTGTGATGTCACCATAAATTGTCAGCTCACAAGGGATTGTGTCACCATCCAGAGCGATTTTAAAAAAATGTAACGCCGTATCCCGACACAAAATAACGGTATCAATGTCACCCGTTTCGAACCGAATCGGCGTAGAAGGAGATTTGACCGCACATCCGACCCTGATGGTCTGATTATACCCCCTGATGACAATGTAGCGGTTCATGTTCTGTGCCCAAACGGCTGAAAAAAAGCTGCTAACAAACAGCAAACCAAAGAATATTCTTTTGAGACCCATAACTGTTTTTTAATAGTTCTATTGTATTTTATTATTTTGCAAAAATACAAATAAAACTGACATCGCACCCATACATGGTCAAAAAAAACAACCATTTCATTACAGCAGTGCCAACGCGATGTGAGCGCAGGCCTCCGCATCGGCAAGCGCGTGATGGTGGTTCTCCAGATTGTAGCCGCAAGCGGCGGCCACCGTGTGCAGTTGGTGGTTCGGCAGCAGGCGTTTGAAATGGCGGCGCGACGCGCGGCAGGTGCAATAAAACTTGTAATCAGGATAGTCCATCTGATAGACCCGGAACACCGCCTTCAGGCAGCCCTCGTCAAAGGGGCTGTTGTGCGCCACTAACGGCAGACCCTCTATCAGCGGCTCAATCTGCCGCCATACGTACGGGAACACCGGCGCATCATCGGTATCCTCATGCGACAGGCCGTGCACCTGCTGGCAGAACCATGCGTAATAATTTGGTTCTGGCTGTATCAGGCTGTAGAAGGTGTCGGTGACAATGCCGTTACGCACCACAACAATGCCCACGCTGCATACGCTGCACGGATTCCCGTTGGCCGTCTCGAAATCTATCGCTGCGAAATCTCTTAGCATTCCTTATCCCTCCCGTACAAATCAGACATCTTACGCACTTCATCCGCCAATGTCTCACGCAATGAAAGCGGTTCCAGCACATCAACGGCGGAACCATGCGAAAGAAGCTCCTGCCGGAAATCGAAGGTGGGCGTCAGCCTGTAGGAAAAGAGCGAAAAGGATTCGTTCCGTTCCGTCTCCTTCTGTGAGGCGTGCAGCGGCAGTGAGCGGAAGTAGTTCGCCTGGAACGCATTCACCTTCAGCACCACATTTTCAACCTCCACATTGTCCTCCACAATCACACCGAAATAATGGCTGAAGAAAATCTCCGCGTCGAAATCGTCAGGCAGACTGTAACTATCCATTGAAATGTCCAGATTGTCCATCCGGTCCAGAGCATAAATACGCAGGCTATGCTGACCGTATTTCCCGAGCAGATACCAGCGCCTGCGGAACATCTTCAGGGCATACGGCTCAAAATTGTAATAATGGACCGCATCCGAGCTCCAATATGGCTGGTAATCGAACATTATCATGCTGTTGTTCCGCATCGCCTCCAGAATGTCCGAAAGGAACGATTTCGAGGAGGGCTGCTCCTCCAGCAGGATGCGGCTGCGCAACGCACCGCACATGTTGATGCTGTTATTGACAGAAACCGTCTCCATCATCCATTTCCGGAATCCGGACAGATCCTTCATTTCCGCCCTGTCCGCAATGTAATAGCTGTTGTCGGATTTGTGGCAGGCAATCTCCACGCCGAACACATCGGCAATCTGCTCCCGATGGTTCTGGAAGGTCCGCCATGCATAGGATTCCCCACCGGACATCTCCGTCCGCTCCCACCTTTTATTTATCTCCGAAAATGTGATGCCCCTGTCCCCCTCTTTTGAGACAGTGTCTATCAACCAGATGTATTTTTTAATCAGTTCCGCTACCATAATTTGTACCTTTAGTTTTCAAACGCTGCAAAAATAAACAACAATTATGCCAAACTATGGCATAATTGTATCATTTCGTGCAGAATAATGTAATTTTTCACATTTTTCCGCACATAATCTGCAACAATAATCCGTCTAAAAATGCAATTTTTCGGAATTGAATTCCGAATTTTTTTATAATTTTCGGAATTGTATTCCGAATTTTTGTATTATTCATCCTGTAGAGACGGTGCATGCACCGTCTCTACATTGTTATTTTGCACCGTCTCTACATTGTTTTCGTCACCGTCTCTACATCGGATACATATCCTTGGTTTTATTCATCTACCCATTGTAACACATTGTTTTTAATATATTGTGCAATGTATTTCATTTCGGTTTCATTTCGTATTATATGGTCATGGAATCGTGTTTGCCACGCAAATGGGATTTTATTTTTGTTTGCGTATCTTGTCACTGCGGATTTGAAATTACCAATGGAAAACGACAATTTGTTTTTTTGCCGGGATATGAATTGCATCTGTTGGTTTACAAATTCATTTTTCCAACGGTTTGTTAAAACGTTCCGTTTATTTTGTTTTCCATTTATTGCCTTATTATAAATATAATCCGCACCACGTAGAGACGGTGCATGCACCGTCTCTACATTATTATTTTGCACCGTCTCTACAACATCACCGAAACCACCTTGTACGACATCTGCATGAACAAAAACGACCATATGAATATGGTCCGGCATAACAACAAACAATGGCACATCCGCATAACGATTGTGTTGTTTCATACATCCGATACATTGCTCCGCATATTTTCCCAATTCTGACAACCGCATTTCACCATCAGCAATCTCACCGAAATAATGCTGGCGAAACTGTGTACAAATGGTGACAAAATACGCCCCACCATTATAATCGTGCCATCCTGCACGTGCCGAAGGGATACGGTATCTGTCATAAAACCTGTTATCTGACATAAATAAAATTCATTTTGTTCATTTAATATATTAACGGAGGATTGTCCGTTATATTGTATTAACGTTGGTATTATTTGCGATATTGTAGAGACGGTGCATGCACCGTCTCTACAATATTTCTGGCACCGTCCATACAACATCCGTGACGGAACAAAAACACAATTTTTCGGAATTGAATTCCGAATTTTTTTATAATTTTCGGAATTGTATTCCGAATTTTCGTATATTATTGAGCGGACCAACGATGTTGAAGTCTGGCCGGTCAAGGCGTTCCTGGAGCAGTTGTGGGCCGGAAAGGTGTTTTGAAAGGGAGGCAAAACTATCATTTTTTTATGTTCCACGAAATGCAGTTCAACGCGCCACCTTTTCTGACGGCTTCAAGAGCAAAAATGCCTACGATATCGCAACCCGACAATGCTTTTCCGATTTGCTCCAACGCCTGACAGTCCTCCTCAGTCCCCAACTGCGGCACAAGAACCAACTTTCCGACCTGCAGGAAATTGATGTAGCACCAACTTCGCTCACGATGTCGTTTAACTTTGTATTTCAATGTAATGACTTCAAACTTTTTATCCAAAACCTTTCGGAAACGGTAGTAATAATGCCGTGAAAAATCCTGATAGTTTGTCAGCAGGATTTTCCCTTCGCCAACATAGTGTACAATGCCATCGCTATGGCCATACCTTTCACCGTCCCACGGCAGAAACAGAATGTCGCACTGGAAGGCGTCGCGCAGAATCCTCTCCACTTCGGCAGTGCTTTTGTCCCTGTTTTCAACAAAGATCTTGTCTGTCATCACTACAGTGTCACCGCATTTCACCACATTGCCGCCATCAAGAACGAGGTCAATGTCTTTGCGGAATTTGAGCATACCGCCAAAATGGTTTTCTTCCGCAAGGAACACCTTTTCGGGGTCGGTTTGAAGACGACGATGATAAGCCGTATCTTGCAGATAATCTGGTGTATATTTGTAAAACACCAAACGATCTTCTTCAACCTGTATGGGCATGAAGTCGCGACACCAGATGTCTTTTGTTTCAGAAAGATAAGCGTACGGAATGCCATGTTTCTGCAGCACTTCCGTAATTTGCGCGTTCAGCTGCGGGCATTTCTCCGGCAACAGGCCGGAGAAATAAACGGTGCTGGTGAGGGAGTCGGTGGTCATATTTCAAATTACTTTCTTTTTGTAAAATCTGGATTCAATCTATATGAATAATACGAAGATCTCGCATGATTCCACTCATCTTCCTTTATATTAGCATCATAGAAGGCCAATTTAAGATTTCCATCTATATTTTCTGTTCCTTTTTCTTTTTGCTTTTTCTCATTCTCTATCAGTTCAAAATCATTCTTGCCCAAATAGCGATATGTTTTTTGGGGGTTGCAATTGCGTTGTTCCGAAACATCTTCCAAATTCGGCATACAACCACCTTTACACGCATTCAACATTTTATTAAGACATGTTAATGGGCCAACTATTATAGATTCTTGATTTTTCCCATCCCAAATACTTCTTACCAATATTCCACCTCCATAGCCACTTTTCTTCGTATTTTCTTTAATAAGTTCACTATCAAAACAAACATCCATACCACTAAGATGATAGAAAATATCACCTACAGTGTATCCACTTCTTTCATATGTTACATTATTCCAATTACCATCCAATTTCTTCTTTTCTCCATCATTGAAATAATAGAACTCCACTTCCGCAAAGTAAAATCTTTTCTCTCCACACTTAATGCAGAAATTGTTGAACAAATTTGTTGCAATCGTTTGAAATGTTGCCTGAACGTTTTGACCATATAGTCCTTCTAATGGTTCTTGTAATGCTTTTCTAATATCCATAATAACTCATGTTTTAAAATTTTCTGCAAAGGTACAGCATTTCGGTGAGAACGCAAGGGGATTTTTTGTTAAAATTTGTTAAAACTTTCGAAAAAGTTATTTATTATCCTTCCCCTTATTTTGCCGGAAACGGTGTTTTTGGTGCAATTGCGGCAAAATAGCTGGACTTATTTTGCCGGAAACGGTGCTTTTGGTGCAATTGCGGCAAAATAGCTGGACATACATCCTGTCCGCTTCGGTGAAGTCAGAGATGTCTGGGGAATTGCAGAATATTTTCCGCAAAGCCATTTCCGTATCCAAATTTTATGTAATTTTGCCATCGGATTCCAAAATTGCATAAAATTCACCGCACCCCTACCGTCCGAACAACCTTCTGAAAAAAGCCTTCAAGCCCGGCTCGTTCCGTGGCGCGCCTTTGAACGATGTCATGAACCCGATAAGGTTTTGCGTGACCCCACCCATCAGCTCGTCAGCCTTAGAAAATGCCTTGTTGACAGTCAGATATTTGTAGTTGCGCAGAATGAACTGGTTGTTGAAGAGGAAGAGCGCGTCCGTCTGCTTTGACATATTCCGCACGCCGGCGAAAGCCTGTTCCCGCTTATGCTCCCCCTCGAAATCGAACGGCATGGTCACGATGCCGACTGTGGTTATGCCCATCTTCCGCGATTCGCGGGCTATGACCGGAGCCACACCGGTGCCGCAGCCCCCGCCCATGCATGAGACAACGAACAGCACCTTCGGACTGTCCGCCAGCAATCCGCGTATCTCCGCGATTTTCTTTTCCGCCTCACTTTCAGCCTTTGCCGGATTGTTCCCGGCACCCAGCCCCTCATTGCCGAGCAGCAGTTTTTCCGGTATTTCGGAACGCTCAACAACCGCCGCGTCCATGTCGCACACGGCGAAAGGCACATTCTTGAATCCGTTGGCATACATATAATTGACCACATTGCAACCTCCGCAGCCAACACCAATGACCTTAACCTTTGAACCATTTGGGATTCTCACGCTTCCCTCTCCTGACCTTTTGAACAGCTTGCCCATAACTCTACTTTTTTTGTTGATATATGTTTACAACTGCAAAATTAGCGCACGGTTATGAAAAAGTACGGCATAGTTAACCGATGAAAATTTTATTTTCAAATTGTTTGAATCCATATTGTTATTTCGATTATCTTTGCAATCTGAAAAAAAGAAAGATCATGAACGACTTGATTTGGGTAGTTTCCGCCGAAGCACTTGACAACAAAATGCTTCGATTGGAATTCAATGACGGATGCGTGAAAGAGTTTGACTGCAGACCCCTTATCGGCAAATACCCTGCATTTGCCCCATTGCAGGATGAGAAGATTTTCCGGAACATTGCACTTGACGGCTGGACCGTGACATGGAACAACGGAAGCATTGACATCGCACCGGAGCATCTGTATGAAAATGGCCGCACTCTATACCGCTCCGAGGAAAAACCGGCAAGCTATGTTGCAGAAGAGCCAGGGAAATATGAGGCCGCACCAAAGTAGATCACTCTGAAATCCTGTCCCCGCAGAAGGCCTTCCGCCTGCATTTGGCACACCGCTGCCCCTGCCATACGCTGTCAAGATGGTCGGCGGCGGCATCCACCAGCGAAGGTTCGTCGGTGAGGATGCCCGCCTCGAAGTTGCGGTTGCCGTCACCCTTCATGCCCATGCCGGCTCCCGTGAGGTTCGCGGAGCCGATATAGGCAATGGCGCAGTCAAATATCATGATTTTGAAGTGCACACGCGGGCAGAGGCGCCGTTCCAGTTTGCTCCAGAGCCCCGGGTATTTGTCGAAGTCCGCACGGAAGTTTTCGCCAGGCTCCTTGGCGTGAAGCAGCCGAACCTCCACGCCACGTTTTGTCAGCTTGTCAAGCACCGAAAGGAACGGCACCGCCTCCCTTCCACCCTCAACGTATAAATCCTTCAGGTCCGCGGTGGCAATCCACAGGTCATGCCTGACCTTTTCGCAAAGCGAAAGGACTTTGGTGTAATGGGCGGTGTCGGAGATGTATTGGAGCATAGGCTATTTATTGTCTAATTGCAACTCTTTCCCCATTTTAGTGAACACATCCAACATCTTTTGGGAATTATCAAGAAAGAATCGGAACAACAAATCCTTTTCTTCACTCTCCGTATAGCGATAATCTGCCGATAAATATACACGTCGACTTGACTTCTTATCGTCTGCTTCGTCCCAACACAAATCCTGGAAGACCTTTTGCAACCTTGTTTTCTCTTTTTCCAAGGTCTTAAAAATACGTATGTTTGTGTCTCTGGCCCCATCCAAACAAAACTCAACCCGGCATCCGTCCTGTCTTATTACAACTTCAACTGATGCACCGGGTATCGTTGGAACACGTTTCTTCAGATGATTTTCATCCGTTGCAGGTATATTTGCAAAGATTCCGTCGTTCTGATTGTTATATTCGATGAATTCACGCCAGAAAGTGTTTCTTTTTCCGTGCCGGAGTTTTGTAGCCTCTGGAATTCCTGCAGCTTCTTGTTCCTTGTTGGCTACTTTAATTTGATATTCTTCCGTTTCTGGCAATGGAATTATTTTATCAAAATCAACAAATAGTTTTCCTTCATATTCATAGGGCGTAACTTTGAAACAACTGATATCAATGTTGAAGTTCCGCAACCATAATACAGATGACGTAACCTCTTTCTGGAACTCAGCAGCAACTAAAAAAATGCGCTGGGTATTTTGTCCTTGGTTCAAAACTAAATCATCTTCAGTAGTTCCAAGGAAATCCATTATTTCTATTTTTGCAACCTTGCCTGGATTGTATTTGTCAAGATATTTTTGATATATCTGAAAGACATCCTTTGTGTTCATAGAGGAACAATACGAGGCATATTTAATCGCTTGCCATGTTACATCACGGCCAGAATCATCCAGTTTGTTTTCAACAATAACCAGACGTCCATTTTTATCCAATGCCAACAAATCAAGCCTTTCTCTTGTATCTAAAAAGCCATCAAATTCTTTTTGAATAATAAGAACTTCTTCTCCAAACACAGATGGATCTTTTGCAATCCATTCTTGCAGATTTTGACGTTCTTTTAACTCATTGGCTTTAAATGTGGTCTTATTGGCCTTAATCAGTTCATTTTTTCCTTTGTCAACTATGTACATAGGTCTTTATTTTATGGTGTAACATTTTTAATGGTCCCTTTTTTCTTTAGACATAATTCAAACCTCCCTAAGACAATTATCTATATATATGAATTCCCAAAAAGTACTAGAATAATAAGTTACGATCTAAAACATCTAATACGATAACGAAAAGCATCATAGATTATTGTTTATCGGTCTTTGTTTATTTTCAAAACAAACACTTCATCCAGTCCCAACGATTTGCTTTGGACAAATAAGTGGAAAAGGATTCATCGGGATTGGAGCGCCAGTGCTTGCGCTCTATCTTGTCAAGCGCAGAATCATCATACTGATACTCATTTGACACAATCCAATAACTATAGAATTCATGTTCGCCGAAGCGGTTATAGCGTGTGCCGCAGGTCTTTTTCACACATTTCTTCAACTCCTCCGACAGCAGCTTGATCAGCTCGTCGTTTTCAAGACACTTTATTCTGCCTGACATTGGGTTGATGTCGTTCTTCGGTTCATCACCTATTATCATCCGCCAGATGTAGGTGAAGATAACCCAGTGGATACGACAGCGGTATATCTCACTTCGGTCTTCGGCATAGCGTTTAATTACCCGTTTCAGGCTTCCGCCTCTTTGTACAAAACCGCCAAGAATCACCAGTTTTTCATCCAGCGTTTTGTATGTCCATTCGTGGCCGCAGTCATCCCAGAAATCACGAGTGGCAAGACATGCTTCATAATGTTTCAAATCACAGTCTAATGGTTTAATACAATCTTTCATGTCGTTAACTATTTTTGCTGCATTTAACTCTCTCAAATGCAACTTTGGTTAAACATTTATTTTTTGCAAAATTACCGCCCAACCATGCCAAACTACGACATAGTTCAATTGTTTCCTACATGAAAACCGATTCCTCCGGTTTTCACCGAGCCTATACGTTCGCCCTCACAATGTTCAATGATGTTTTCCATACATGCCGCAGCATCGCCATGCAGAATGGAATCAATGGCATAATGCCGCGCGATGTTCTCAATCTGCCCGCCACTGAAATCGTATTTTCCTGCCAAAGCCCACAAATCGGCTTCCGGCAAATCGGGAAGCATGGACTGCCATATCCGGAGCCTCGCCTCCAAAGAGGGTTTGTTGAACCTGATTTTGTAGAGGAAACGACGCTCAAATGCCTTGTCCATGTTCTGGACCAGATTGGTGGTGGCGATCAAAATGCCGTCAAGCGTCTCCATCTCCTGGAGAATGATGTTTTGGATGGAGTTCTCCATTTTCTCCACCGCACGCTCCGCACCCTCCTGCCGTTTGCCGATGATGGCGTCCGCTTCGTTGAAAAGCAGTATGGGAGCCACTTCCGAATTTTCGACACAGCTGCGATACTTGTCAAAGAGGGCTTTGATGTTCTTTTCGCTCTCGCCTACCCACATGCTTTTTATTTCCTGGACATTCACCTGCATAATGTCGCGTCCGGTCTGTAGTGCCAGCTGCAATACGGATTCGGTCTTGCCTGTACCTGGCGCACCATAGAAAAGACAAGTGAAGCCGGTACGATGCCCCTTTTCTTTCAGACGGTTACAAATTTCACGATAATGCGCCTCCTCCAACAGACGCTCCAAATCCGAAACCTGAGCGGCCACCTCACGATCATAATGAAGCTGCTTTCGCACTATCTCCTCATGCCGGATGAGGCTTTTCCTGAAACTTTCCAAATGGGTCGAACTGATGTTCAGTTCGGGAAAGAGCATCTCCTTCGCCTTTCTGGACATGCGGAACGATTCCCTGTCCGCAAAACCGTCATCGATATTATACTCTATGAGCTTCAACGCCTGCAGGATATTTATGCCACCATTAAGTTCACGTTTCACTCTGTTCCATTGCGATTTGCTTTCGTAAAAAAAACTCAAATCATGGTATCGGATATCGTCATCACCATTATTGACAAACAGATGCGAGAAAACAAGCAGCAGCATCTCATCATCCGACATCAAATTCATGGATTTCAGTTTCTGGACAAAAACAAGATGCCTGTTGCACTCCAGCAGATGTTCCAGCCGCTGCACGGTCATTTCGGTGGTCATTTCATTGTCGTCACGCATCTCCATGATTTCCTCAATCACACCGAACAGCGCCTCACAACTCAAACCGGAGCAGTTCCGTGGAACATATTTCTCATTGCGCTTGAACGCCTCAATCACTTCCCACGGCACACGATAGCTGACACGTCCCCGCTCCCTGCTACAAATCACCAATCCCCTTTTCTCCAACTCGTCAATATCATTCATGTAACGTATGATTCGTGTGGTGCTGCATTCGAGTTGCCGGGAGAAGTCGCTGATACGTATGCTCGTATCACTGCTGTTATCGATGAACATCGCCATCATGACAGCCTGCTCCCTTGTGAGTTCCATTTTCTCCGAGAGGAATTTGACGTGACCTGCCGCCTTACGGTAAAATTCTGCATCCAGGTTCGAATCCTTCGCCAAGCCGACAATCCTCTCCACAGCAGCCAGCATATCCATTTTCCGAGTGTTTCTTTTCTTTGTCTCCAAACCTTTGTCTTTTTTACATCAACAATTTTTAACGATGCAAAAATAGCATTAGACTATGCAAAAGTATGGCATAACAGATGCATGCGGCTGAGCATCTGCAAAAAAATGTAGAGACATGAAGCAACGCGTCTCTACAACTTCGTGTCAACACCCAGATTTACGTTGAGGTCATCAATGTGGGCAGGGAGTAAGCCAGATGAAGTGCGCTAATTATTCATCCAATTTGATATTTTTAATACCAAATCATTTTCTATTTTCCTCATCCGAGCGCATTCTTTGAAATCATCAAAAAAAGGTATTGGTATGCCATAGCCTATTATCTCACCTCCACAGCCACTAATATTTCTTTTCTTTGATTCAACAACAGCCTCATCGTTTGTGTTACTTTCGTTCCTTTCAATCGGGTAAAGTAAAGCACAATGTTTTGCTGGCAACACGTGCATATAAGTAATCATTTGAAACAAATCATCGCGACAAATGGAGATGTTGTTTTCAAATTCATCCATAATTACGTCATAACCTAATCGTTTATACTTTGCATCCAGTACAAATGATGTCGCAGCTGCTTTAGTCCGTTTGTAGAAATCCGGATAATAACATTTCCGTCCGTTTTTATAAAGGTTTATCCCATTCTTTCCCATTTTATTTTCAGCATGAGTAATTCCAAGCTGATATTTGACAAATATCGTATTCAGATACTCTTCCCACAGCCAAGCCCCATCGAACAAAACACCATAAACTTTATCTTTTTCCTGTCCGTATTTGAGGGATTCGTGGCGGAGGATTCGCAAGCAAAGGTTTTGGAGGTCGGTATATGCCGAATAGTAGGGATGCCGTATGGGACGCAGGTTTTGGTTGATGACTTTCATACGTTCCCGCACATTGTACGATTGCGTTGCAAGAGTGATTTGCGTGATGAAACTTTTAGTTTCCGGGTCATTGTTCAAAATGATGGCCCCGTGCTTTTTGGTGCGGATGAATTCGATGGTGTGTCGGACCAGCTGCGTAACTTCGTTATCGTAGCTGTGTTCGCGTGTGGAATAGGCGACAGTTCCTCGGAAAGGAATATTCTCACGAATATGACGGTTGACATCTATCGGTCCCCGAATGTTGGCATCGTTGTACTCAAATCTTCTATATTTTTTGAACAGTCCCTGCGCAAGTGCCTTCTTCAAGAAGTGAGGGAACAGGTAAAGAAGAAAATCGAAAATGTCCTCTTGTCGGGTTGTATGTTTTATGTCGAACAGGTTGATAGAAAACACTTTCTGGAGCATATAATGAAGGAAATAGTCGTCCTCGTCCACTTTGGCAAAACGCGATTTGATATCCAATTGTGTGTCGTTCACTCCAACAAAGCCCATAATGTTTCCCGTGGAGATTTCATCATCACGCATGGAGATTATACAGTTCTCACTGATTTCATCGCCATAACGGTGCAAATCTCTTGGAAACACCAAAAGACTGGGATTGTCTTCTAAAGAAAGTTCGCCAATTTTTATATTGGCAATCTTCGCGAGGTTAGATGCGATGTTGTCTAAGTCCGCATCTTGTTCTGAATTCAGGATACAATCATTTAGACCTTTCCAGTCGTGGTTGTCAGTTATTCGTAAGCTATACATATTGGTTAGCTTTGGTATAGCCGTATTCTTCTGCTAATGATTTTAGTTTGGCTGGGACATCTATCATTCCGCGCAGGTATTCAAACAACAATCCCTCCAAATGATTTTCCCATAATTGGTCAAAATCACCGTTATAGTTTTTCAATTTCAAGAAATAAGCAGGTCCAATATGGTAAGCTGAGGATAAACCTTCTATTTTTTCAATCTTGGTGTTAAGGCTTTTCATCCTTCTGACAGCTTCGTCTTTCCAAGTTAAATCGTCTAACATCTCAATTCTTTCTTTGGCTTTAATCTCCTTGAAAGCAAATCTTCTGCGGAAGGCGAAGTCCATACTTTCCACGCTGCGATCGATGTCGTTCATTGTGCCGATGATATAGACGTTTTCAGGAACGAAGAAATGTCCGAAGTTTTTGGGATTATTACAACCTAATACTTTGTCGAAGTCATTAGGTGTAGATTGCATATTTTTATATTGTGTGAGCACAGCTCCTTTACTCCCTCTGTATCCGGGATCAATGGAAAAGAATAACTCCCCGAAAATTTTAGAGATTTCTCCTCGGTTGATTTCGTCAATAATGAAGATATATTTTTTATCGTCGACACTATATGTACCAGGTTCGTATTTTTTTAGTCCATAATTTTTCTCCAAATAAAGGATAACAGCTTTCCGATAGTTATCATGTCCACCATTTGGAACACCGGGCAAACCGCGATACACGTTGTACAATTGGTCATAATTGTAATATCGATTATATGTAGGTTGGATATCTATGAGTCCATCCCCATTTTGATTGAGCCCAACGGTAAAGGAACCAGAACCAGTGATGGTAGGTACCTGTTGACCTTTTGTATTAGCACTCAATGCAGCTATAAATTTTTTCCATGCAACATCAAAATTATCAATACTATGAGAATAGGAAGATTTAATTACATTCTTGCAAAATTCTTTGAATACGCCATCTTTCCGTTCAAATCCAATATTATTATCCCCATCTTGCTTTGGTGTAGGCCTCAAACCTTCTACAAAGTCAGTATAGTCGTATGATGGATGAAACTGCACAAAACCACATTGTTCATTGAATTGCACTTCCTCTGCTGGGGTCATTTCCTCTTTGATTTCCCCGAAAATCATCTGTTGGGCTATTTGTTTTGCCAAATAAGTTTTACCCGTACCGGGGGCACCGGTGAGGATGAGGTTGTGGTTCGTGGTCAAGATTTTTACATACTTTTCCATTTTTCTGCTGTTTTTTTCTTTGTTAATTCTTTCGTAGAATTCTGCCCTGCTTTCATTACGCTTACAATTAAAGCCTTTTTTTAGAACATCAAGTTGTTTCGTGCATTCTGTCGGCTGGATTTCGTGATTCGTTTCTTTTTTAAAAGTCTCCCAATGTTTCTCAATATATGACTTTAATTCTTGAGAACCAGTGTTTTCTATTCCAACAATTCCATTATAGGCTCCTGTTACAAAATCTTTTAATTTCCCTTTCGAGCAAAATGTTCCCCAATCTACCCATTGAACTGGAAACAGGCAATTTTTATATTCACTCATTTTATTATTGAAGAAATAAATGAAATCGTCAGGCATTTCCGTTATCCCCTTTAACGTTTTGCCTTCAAAAGCCAAAATAATATCATGAGGTTTTATTTCGCGAAGAAGTTGGCTGAATGCATTTCTGGATCGTTTATCTTCGCAATCATGTTTAACAAAAGTGTAATAATCTTCTTCTTCAATTTCGTCTTTGTTTTTTATGCAATAAGCAAATGTTAAATCACCAAATGCAGACCACCCTTGTGCGATAACATGATTATTTTTTAATTCGTCATAACTTGAGTAATCTGTTGAAATTCCTATTTGTTTAATGTTCATAATGCTGATTTTATCTCCTATTTTTAATTTTCCATCATACCTTCAGCCCCTGCCGAAGCCCGTTAAACAAAGTGTGAAGATATGATTCCGCAAAATTACTCATTTCCCCGATACAAACACCTTTGCTTTCGGATTAGTTTTGAAAAAAAAATTCCTCATATCCACAAACGCCTGAAAGAAAGGGAATCACCGTGCGTAAGGCGATCATAAAACAAAGAGGCGGTGGCGAGGAGGCCACCGCCCCGGATACCTGATCACTTCTTCGGCACGAACACGTAGGTTTTGCCGCCGACGCTTTTTGCGGTGCCGCCTAACTTGCTGGCCGCGTTCATCAATTCGGATAAGGTTTTGTACTCCTGGCTGTTGCCGTTAGGAAAATTTAAAATATACATAATTCCTTCCCTGATACGTGTCGGGCGCAACTTTTTGAAAATAACGCCTACTCTGTTAAACGCTTTTCGGCTGCCGCGCTGGTATTAAAAGTTGCTGCAAAATTAGCACACGGCTATGAAAAACTACGGCATAATGAGACAACATATTGCTTCTCAATCCACTCCGTTTATCAGATTCACCACCACCTTGACCATCGTATCCATCTCCTCCGGGCGGCTGACCGCAATCATCAGCGTGATGGCGACCAAGGTGCTGTCCGCAATGCGTTTGCTGCCGTCCGGACAGTAGAGAATTCGGTTGTTGTTCATGAACCAAAGGAACAGCGTGGCGGCGATTCGCTTGTTGCCGTCCGAAAAGGAATGGTTCTTCACCACCAGATATAGGAGCATGGCGGCCTTCTCCTCCACTGAAGGATACAGTTCCCGACCGTCAAAGGTCTGGTAAATCTGCCCGATACTGCTTTTGAACGACTCGTCCTTTTCGTTGCCGAAGAGCATGCTCCCGCCCAAACGGGATTTCAGCTTTTGTATGGTCTCCATGGCATTTTCGTAGGTGGCATGGAAAGGCTCCTCCTTAGTGGTTTTGTTGATGGAAATCCGCTGGTAATCGTAGTCGTCGAGGGCTTCGAGCGCGTGGCTGTAATCAGCCACTACATTGAAAAGGGCATCACTCTCATTCTCCAACCGCACGTCAATGGCGGTCTTCCCGTATTCGAACTTGTAGATAACAATCTGGTCATCAGAAATTTTCATATTATTTCATTTTTAAGTTTATAACTGCAAAATTAATCAAAAACTGAACACAATATTCCATCGCTTTGTTTTTTGCAAAATTAGCACACGGCTATGAAAAAGTACGGCATAATGTCGTTAGGTTTTTCCGTGCAAAAATCCACGTTCCACATTGCTTTTTTGATTATTTTTGCAAAAAATTTCACTATGGACACAATATCAGGCAATGACAGTGCAACAACAGGCAAAAGGTTCACTTTGCATATCCGGAGGGAATCATGGAAAAGCCATGTGTTCTCACAGCCCATCTATTTGGATGGGAAACTGATCTACAAATATGGCGGGTGGGAAACAGGTTTTTCCACAGAAGTTACCGAAGGGAAACACACAATCCTCATAAAAAAATTCATATTCCAGGCAAAAAAGGAAATCGACATCCATGGGGACATGACGGTAATCTATAAGGATAGGGACACATGGTGCCAGCTGTTGGTATTTGCAGCCATTTTGCTGCAAATAATATTTGATTTAATCTATTTGACTTTCCATCCGCGCTATATCCCCATAGATATTTTTTCAATGGTTGTTGCCGTCATAGTAATCGTCTGGCTAGCATACTGCCTGCTGCACCTCCGGAACTTTTATAAGTTCCAGATCACCTCGCAGGTATGCCAAAGGGCGGCATAGCAGATACGCACGGCCGTGCATTCCCTCCTACACATTCAAATAGCACCTGTGTCCTGTCTCTTCACTGGAATTCTCCTCTGCTCCTGTATTGATTACCTGCGTGGAAACCGTGTCGTTGGGGAAAAGAGAACGGAAATATTTGAGGTTATTGTAGAAATCGGGATGAATGCTTGACGACAGCTTGATTTCGTATGCGCACAACCGCATCCCATCCTCCTGAACCAGATCCACCTCATGCTGGCTTCTGTCGCGGAAGAAAAAGAGGTTATTGTCCAATCCATTGTTATATTGGCGTTTGAGAAATTCACACACCACCATATTCTCAAATATGGAGCCTCTTAACGGATGGGTTTCCAATTGTTGCGATGTGTGAATCCCCAACAGGTAGCAGACCAGCCCCACATCGTAAAAGTAGATTTTAGGGGTCTTGACCAGCCGTTTCCCAATATTCCTGAAAAAAGGAGGCAGACGGAAAGCCACATACGAAGCCTCCAACACGTTCATCCACTCCTGAATGGTGGGGATGGACACACCGAGCTCGTTTGAAATCCCTTGGGCATTAAATTCCGTACCGATACGTGAAGCACATATCACAATAAAGCGCCTGAACTCGGAAAGATGGCGGATGTTCATCACCTGGCGTACATCCCGCTGCATATAAGTGGAGAAATATTGGCGGTAAACATCTTGAGGCGGCGTATTTTTGGCCCATACCGCCGGATAAAATCCGTTAAGCATAATATTATACAACCCCACTGACTTGTTCTCCTCAGTCAGTTCGGCGATGGAAAAAGGAAGCAACGTCAAAACGGCAGTACGTCCGGCGAGAGACTGCGAAACACGCTGCATCAACAGCAGATTATTGCTGCCTGTAATCACAAATGCGGCATCCGGATGCTCGTCCACCACAATCTGAATGGCCGAAAGTATCTCCGGCATCTTTTGCACTTCATCAATCACCAGCCCCTTCCTGTGATTGACAAGGAATTCCTTTTTGTTTAGCTCCAACTCGCTCACAGTGGTTTCATCTTCCAAATTGATGTAGTCGTAGTCGGGAAAAACCATTTTGCACAAGGTTGTTTTTCCAGATTGGCGAGGTCCTGTAATGGTAATGACCCTAAAATATTCCGTCAATCGCAGAACTTCTTTCGCTAATATTCTGTTATACATAATATTGTATATATATTGGACAAAAATAAAGTTATACTTTAGATTTGGCAAAAATAATCAATTTTCAAACACGTCAGCCGGTTTCTTCGGAAAAAAACATCAACCTGCGCGCACATCATTCCCTTTTTTGGTACCTTTGCAGCCGGAATTTTCAGACGGAAAACATACCATGAAGGAGACAGGATTCATTCCATTACACGCTGGCAAACAGCAATGTGACGACACGGTCCGGATGCTTCGGCAGGCTGATGCGCGCATCCGGCTGAAGGGATTGTGCGGCAGTGCGGCGGCAGTTTTTCTGAAAGGGTGCGCAGAGGCGGACAGCAATCTGCAGTTTCTTGTGCTTTCGGGCGACATGGAGAAGGCCGCATTCCTCTATCATGACCTGGAGATACTGTTTCAGGAGGAGGAGAAGGACAGCCGCGACAAGAAGGTCTTCTTCCTCCCCTCCTCCTACCGGAAGCATGCGGACGGCAACGACACCGACAGCTACCGGCTGCTGATGCGCAGCCAGACGGCGGCAATGCTTCCGACAGCAAGAATCATAGTCTCCTACCCTGAGGCGGTGTGCGAGAAACTGGTTTCCCCGAAAGGGATGGAGGATGAGAGCTTTTCGCTCCGCACCGGCGAGACCGTCTCGATGGACGACATCACCGAATTCCTCTCCCGCGCCGATTTCGAGTACAGCGACTATGTGAGCCAGCCAGGCGATTTTGCCGTGCGCGGCGGCATCATCGATGTATATTCCTACCTGGACGAACATCCGTACCGCATTGTGTTTGACGGCGACAGCATCAACTCCATAAGGCAGTTCGACATCCGCACACAGGCCTCCATCAACACTGTGGAGGAGATGCGGCTTATGCCAAAGCCGACACGTCAGGAAAAGGGGCTGCAACAGGTCAGCCTGCTCTCGCTGCTCAAGCCGGAAACCACCTCGCTCTGGCTGGACGACTGGGAGGGATTCCTGAGCCGCGTGGAGGAGAACCGGCTCCAATATCCGGAACTGGAAACGGAGGAATATCTGGAACGGTTCATGGACCGCCCCACCCTGCAACGGGAGATGCTCTCATTCCCACAGGTGGGCTATAACGGCGGAAAGCCGAAGGGGACCCCTGTCACCGTCGAGTTCCACACCAGGCCGCAGGAGAGCTTCAACAACAGCTTCGAACTGCTGATCGAGCAGTGGGTCTCGCACTACGAAAAGGGAATCCGCAACATTTTCGGCTCCGACAACGCCAACCAGCGCAAGCGCATCCGCAACATTCTGGGCGAAATACTGCACAGCCACCCGAAATACCGGCAGTTCACGGACGAGGAGAAGGACCGCTGGGAACAGCAGCTGGTGGAGATGACGGACTACTCGCTGCACGAAGGTTTCACCGACAGCGACAGCGGCATCGCCTTCTACACCGACCATCAGGTGTTCAACCGCTACCACCGCTACCGCATCGAGGACCGTTTTAAGGACAAAGATACGCGCCGCCTGCAGGATTTGAACGAGCTGCAGGTTGGCGACTACGTCACCCACATAAACTACGGCATCGGACGGTTCGCCGGGCTGGAGAAGATCGACAACAACGGACGCGTACAGGAGGCGATCAAAATCATATACAGGAACAACGACGTTCTGTACATCAGCATACACGCCCTGAACAAGATTGCCAAATACAGCGGCAAGGACGGCATGGAGCCGACCCTGTCGCGCCTTGGCGGAAACCAGTGGAACAAGATAAAGGAGCGGACAAAGGAGAAGGTCAAGGAGATGGTCATCGACCTGACCCGCCTCTATGCCGAGCGCAAATCGTCGGAGGGCTTCGCCTTTTCGCAGGACTCATATCTGCAGGAGGAGCTGGAGGCCTCCTTCATCTACGAGGACACGCCCGACCAGCTGAAGGCCACGCAGGAGGTGAAGCAGGACATGGAGGCCGGATTCCCCATGGACCGGCTCATCTGCGGCGACGTGGGTTTCGGCAAGACTGAGGTGGCCATCCGTGCCGCCTTCAAGGCGGTGTGCGACAGCAAGCAGGTGGCGGTGCTGGTGCCTACCACCGTGCTGGCGCTACAGCATTTCCACAGCTTCAGCGAACGGCTGGAGCATTTCCCCTGCCGCATTGTATATCTGAACCGCTTCACCCCCCTGAAAAAAAGGAAGGAGATTCTGGAAGAGCTTAAGGAGGGCAAGGCAGACATACTGGTCGGCACGCATCGGATATTGGGCAAGGATGTGGAGTTCAAGGATCTTGGTCTCCTCATAATTGACGAGGAGCAGAAGTTCGGTGTGGAGGCCAAAGAGAAGCTGCGCTCGCTGAAGGTCAATGTGGATACGCTCACCATGACCGCCACCCCCATCCCGCGCACGCTGCAGTTCTCGCTCATGGGCGCGCGCGACATCTCAATCATGCGCACGCCGCCGCTGAACCGCTACCCTATCCAGACCGAGCTGCACACCTTCGACCTTGAATTCATCAAGGAGGGGATTTCCCAGGAGATAACCCGCGGTGGACAGGTCTTTTTCGTGCACAACCGCGTTAACGACCTCTACGAAATCGCAGGGAAAATCCAGGCGATGTTCCCTGAAAACAGCATCGCCGTCGCCCACGGGCAGATGGAGGGCAACCAGCTGGAGAAGATCATGCTCGACTTCATCGACGGCATGTACGACATCCTGGTATGCACCACCATCATCGAATCGGGGCTTGACATCCCCAACGCCAACACCATCTTCATCGACGAGGCGCAGAACTACGGGCTGAGCGACCTGCACCAGCTGCGTGGCCGCGTGGGGCGGAAAAACAAGAAGGCCTTCTGCTACCTGCTATGCCCTCCCCTGCACACCCTGGCGGAAAACAGCCGGAAGCGGCTGCAGGCCATCGAGGAGTTCTCCGACATCGGCAGCGGGTTCCAGATTGCCATGCGCGACCTTGATATCCGTGGCGCGGGCAACCTTTTGGGCGCGGAGCAGAGCGGATTCATTTCGGAAATCGGATACGAGATGTACCAGAAGATTCTGGAGGAGGCGCTGTACGAGCTGCACAACAGCAACCCGGAGACAGACGTGCACGAGCAGCGGCAGTATGTCCGCGACTGCACGCTCGAAACCGACCTTGAAATACTGATTCCCGACAGCTACGTCTCAAACAGCAACGAGCGGATGATGCTCTACAAGGAGATAAACACACTCACCTCCGACGAGGCCATCCGGAGGTTCAAGGAGAGAATGACCGACCGTTTCGGCCCGATCCCGCCCGAGACCGAGGAGCTGTTCCACAGCCTCAAGCTGCGCTGGCTCGCCCGTGACTTGGGATTTGAAAAGGTGATGCTCAAACAGAAGCGGCTTATCGCCTATTTTGTCAGGGACGAGCAGTCCCCCTACTACGACAGCGCACAGTTCCATTATATTCTGGAATACATGCAGCGGCATCCCTCCGACTGCTACATGAAGGAGGAGCCTGGCAAGCTTAGCCTGACCTTCGGCGGCGCCCACAGTGTGGCGGACGCGATGTTGCTCCTGCAGCCGCTGCAACAACCCAAGGAAACTACTGCAACAAATCCAAATGACCATGAATAAAAGATTATTTGTAATTATATTGGTATCAGCCACCGCATGTGTGGGGTGGTTCAGTTCGTGCCATCACAAAAAGACGGAGACGGTTCCGGACATCCGCATATACTTTGACAGTGTCTTCTGGCATAAAAAAACGCCATGCACCGTAATTACTGGAAAAGACACCCTGTACGGGAAAATAAAATTCAGAGGCGGAATCTCCAGCCGGTACGACAAGCACTCCTTCACACTGAAACTTGAAGAGAGCTATCCGTTGGAGGGGCTCAAGGCCGCCAAAACCTTCATACTGAATGCAAATTACATTGACAAGACAATGATGCGGCACAAGATCAGCTATGACCTTTTCCGCAAAATGCGTCCGGAGCGGAACAAGGCTGCCGAATGCCGCTATCTGCAGCTATACCTCAACGACAACTATGAAGGGCTGTACGTGCTTATGGAAAAGCTGGACGCAAAGCGTCTGGGTGTGGACAAGCATGATTCCATGAGCATGATTTTCAAGGATCCGCCGCTGTTTTGGGGCGAAAAGAGGATTGTGCCGCAGGATTCGGACAACTATTACCAGCAGACCTATCCTAAAATCACCGAGGAGGACAAGACGGAATATATCGAACAGTTCATGCACCTCCTGTTTGATTCACCGGACACGGTTTTCGCAAAGGAGATTGGCCGCTGGATCGATTTGGATAATGTGACGGACTGGCACCTGCTGCTTCTGCTGACCAACAACGAGGACGGACTGATGAAGAATTTCTTTTTATACAAGATTTCATCCTCAGAACCGTTCCGCATCGCCCCATGGGACTATGACCACAGCTTCGGCCGCGACGGTGACAATGAAATGAACATGCTCGAAAGGATCATTGACTGCGACCGCTGTGTGCTTTTGAGGCGTCTGAACCAGATTCCCTCCCTGCAGTACGACCGGAAACTGGCTGACCGCTGGCGTGAATTGCGCGACAACGGACTCTTTTCCGTCCCCTGTTTTCAGAAAATGGTTGAATCGGAAAACAGGGCCATTGAAAAGGCAGTGGTGCGCAATGCTGAAAAGTGGCCATGGAATTCTGACAACTATTACGACGACAGCACCTACACCCAGGAGGTAAACCTAATGCTGACCTACATGCGGAAACGGATTCCGCAACTGGACAGCTGCTTCCATTACACCGGCAAATAATTTTGACAAGGCTTCCTTGCGCTGATAAAACAGGTAATTCCATTCATCCCTTGTCAGGGTGCGCCACAGATGCGCCTTGTTACCGCCATTGCTGATGGCGTTGTGGTAGGCCCAGTCCCCATCCCCAAAGCTACCATTCAAGTCGTTTTGGCCTTTATAACCCACCAAATAAAATTATTATTACTATTTGAGAATTAATACTTTACTATTATCACACAAATCATCAGGCGCAAGGAATCCCTTATGGAGTTTCAATCAAACAGAATGCTGTCCTGTTTCAAAATAGAGAAAAGCATTGTTTGCAGATAGAGAACGTTATAAATGACCGTTGTCCAAATTTTGGGGTCCATTATATTATACTAAAACCATTTGGGGCGACAATCCAGATAAACACGCCATTTATATTTGATTTTTTTGCTTATAAAGCGTTTTTCACCAACCTCAAAATCATAATATACTGTTAGTTTTTTCATTTTGTACCAAGGCTCAATTGTTTCTGCAAATATTTTTATACAATGTGCTTTTCCTTCTCCAGATTCCCGTAAGACGATAGGAAGACTATCTATATCAATATCCCATTTTTTATGTTCTATTTTAACTGGAAAAGTGTCTTTATTGTATATTTCCACATATTTGTCTTGAGAAATATTATTAGGTGTTGTATCTATGACAATTTGAGTATAAGTTTCCACCCCATATTTGACTTCAACAGCAGTTCCGTCTAAATATTTCAGTTCAAATGCATTCAGTTTTACCGCATCTCTTTCATCAAATGATATTTTAATTACATAAGTAAAACGTTTACAATCATTTTCATCCTCATATTCGAAACGATTATTCAAAGTCCACTCTCCGCATTCAATATTATAATTACCTTCATTAAAATAAAAATAATCTTGCCCGCTTCCTTTATTGTTCGCAAATTTTCGTCCAATATCACACATTATACAGCTAGAAAACAAAAAAACAAAAGACATAATAATACTACTACTTTTCATCTTGTTAATAATAATACTTTTCATTTGTTAAATTTAGGCTTTAAAAAGTAAAGAGAGTTTCATTCTATCATTCCCATTCTGTTATTTATGTCTTGCCGCTTAGTATATGACAAATTTTTATAATCTATTGGTACTCAATTATTTATTAACGTATTTTGTTAGTAAATAATTTTAAAATTTTCAAAATAAATGATTGGTATTCATTATTTTAGCAAAAATTTTCAACCACAAAGATTTCGCTATGGATATCAATTACGAATGCAAAAATAATCAATTTTCAGACACGTTAGCCGGTTTCTTCGGAAAAAACATCAACTTGGCGCACATAAAGCTCCTGTCGCTCTTTATATCAGCCCTGTGCAAGGCCAGGACGGTGTGGCCTACCCGCTGATGTTCAGCATGCTGCCAAAGAAAGGGAACTCCAACACCAAGGAGAGGATCGCGCTGCTGCAACGCTACATCCGCCTGTTCGGAGCGAACAGCATCGACTGCCTGCTTGCCGACAGGGAGTTTGTCGGCGAGCATTGGATGTAAACTACGTCAACAGCCAGGCCTGCTATCTGGCCGGCAGCAGGGTCAAGGGGCATGACGGCAAACTGCTGCTGATGGTGATGATTGCGTTCGTGTGGTGCTACAACATCGGTGAACTGGTACACCGGAAAATCAAACCTCTCCGCATCCTGAAGCACGGACGGAATGAAAAGAGCATCATCCGTTACGGCCTGGACATCGTCGCCGACTATCTGCAGAGAGGGATAAATGAGTTCAAAATCCCAATATTTGACCTATTTGGTATTACAAATCAAATATTTACATGAAAATGAAATTTTTGTCATGTACTAAGCGTTCGATTAATAACTGTCGTTCTTCCTGTATCATGACAAAAGATTTATTGCATCATTCTGGACATTTTTGTAGAATGTGGATGCCTGATATGACAGCCATTCTTTTTCCGTGTACATGATGGGATTGATTTCTTCGCCCAATTCGCAACCAAGCAACACAAAGGGGTAACTCACATCATCATAATCCGATTGGGTAAGGTTGTCTTTGTCCAATATGAGCAGGACATCCCAGTCGGAATGAGGACGGGCGGTTCCACGTGCACGTGAACCATATAGCCATGCAGAACTTCCCTCTGGAACTACAGATGATGCAAGATGCTTGATGTCAAAAAATACGTTTTTCATATAACGTGCCATTTCAATCCGCAAAAATACTCAAAAACCCAACACAGATTCCACATGGGATGGAAAAAAGTTTTGCCAGTCGTTTTTTTTATTCCACAACCATCTTCCTTACCTTCCTCTCACCTTTGTATTCCACGCTGTAATAATAGACACCGGCGGCGTATCCGGCCAAATCCAATGGCAGCATGGACTTGCCCTCCGCAACCGCATGTTCGCTACGGTACAGCAGCCGCCCGTCAGCAGCAAACACTTGCAGCCGCACCGTCCCCGGTTCCGGCAGCGTGACAGGCACCAGCGTTTTGCCTGCGGCGGGGTTCGGGATGTTCTGGCCGAGGAGCCAGCCGTTCCATTTCCACTCCGGAACAGCCGTCGTATCCATTACCATCCGGATGGGGCACCATACCTCCAGAGTGTCATCCGTAGCGTTACTGTCCAATGATGGGATAAAGACCTGCAGCAGGCAGCGGCTGCCGTCTGACGGCACCTTGCAACCTGAAGGAAAGGTAAAATCAGCCGTATCCTTTTCAAGCAGATATGACAGGAAACAGGTCACACTGTCATACAGCATCATATCCGCGTCATACAACCGCAGGCTCACAGGCAAACTCCTCACCGCCACGTTGCCGTCATTCAAAATACGCACTCGTGGAACGACCCTGCTGCCGGAAACCAATGTGTCCGAAGGCAGCGGATACAGGAAGCATGCAAGCCCAAGGCTGGCCGAATCAGGCAGGAAAACCTCAAAAAGACTCTGCTGCACAAACGTATCGGCAGCACAGGGTTGTGAAACGGAAAGTGTAAGCATAAAAAAGGGCTGGTCGGAAGAAACGGCAGGTACGGAGATCGGTTCCGGTATGTCAAACCAGACTGAATCGCCAGCACCCAAACAAAACGGCAGTTTGGCAGACCACCGTATTTCTTCATTGGTTTCCAACACCACTTTCGGATATGCTATGGCGGTGTTTCCAGTGTTGCGGATACGGAAACCGCACCTGAAAGAGCCACCCTGCACTATCACGCCCTGATCCGAAACCACTGAAACGCTGTCGATGCTGAAACCGGCCTCCACCCGGACGGAATCACGCAGCGTGTCGTTCGCCGTGTTGCAATCTACAGACTGGCAGCATACCTCCACAAAATAATCCCCCTGAACAGAAAAATCAGCTGTGGAATCCATAACCAGCGTATCCGATGCAAATGCAGCCAACGTGTTGGAATAGGTCATATAATACGACCTGTTTGCGGCACCGCCCACCCGGACAGACAACGTGTCTGAAATACATTTCAGAGGTCTCCCGGACATATTCTGCAGCACCACTTGCAACGGCGTTTTCCGCAAGCCGCATATCTCCGCCGAATCCAGTGCAGGCTTCACCCAATCCACCGCCAAATCCTGTTCGATAGTGATGGAAACATCATCTAAACATTGTACTGCATCGCTGAAGCTGACCGCTTCCAATACAACAGACAGACATCCATCCTGCACAAATCCGGACAAGTCGTATTCATAATATTTCCATGCGGTGGAACTGTCCGTAACAACAATCTGACCCAGTTGGGTGAAAGTGCCTCCGCCATCCGAGGTAACTTTGACCGCCAACATGTCCGAACCGGAAAAATGGCCCGAACAGGCATGCCAAAACCCCAACTTGGGATGAAGCGTGTTTTCCAGCGACAAAGCCTTCCAATAAGTCTGTGCAATGCAGGGCTGTCCCGTTTCATTGGAAAAGACCAGCATTCCGGAACCCGAATAAGGAACAATGGGAGTAAGGGGACAAAGGCTGTCAAAGCGTTTCCAGCCACCCTGGCCATAGGAGGTCTGGCTGAACATCCCGACAGGAGATGAAGAAAAATCAACCTCAAACGGGACGGAAGCGACACCTGTCCCAACAACAATCCACAACGTGTCATTATCCGGATTGTTGTCATCCGGATGATGTAAGATAAAGCAGAATTTGTCCACACCGCCCGAAACAGGCGCCACAAGACCATCCAATGTATCCCGTTCCAAAAACTTCAAACAACCACTTTCATACCTGTAGCGTGCCACCTGCATGCCATTCCGGCATGCCTCCACCTCAATAGGTTTGTTTTTGGAAAAACAAACCTCCTTTATACCGCACTCTTTTATTTCCAATGAAAAATGCATTGTATCCAAGGAACGGCATGACAAATCCTCTTCTATATGTAACCGTGAAAGGGACAAATCCACATTAGCAAGCATGAAGGGCTGTAAAGCGCCCATCACAGTCATACTGTCACGCTGTGTTCCATTCATGTCATTTTCCACCTCCGTTCTGCGCGGGCAAATCATCCCGGAATAATCGGCATTCAACCATGCTGCAGAATCCTTCGGAAAAGGGAATGGTTTGAAGATGGAATGGTAATCCGACCGACTTTTCAAGCTGCTCAATGTCGTGCCATTCAAACAACATCCTGAAGCATGGTAATAGCAGTTGTAGTCCTGATTAGTACGTTTATATGAATAATAATGATTATAGGTGTAATATAATGGCATCCCGACATAACCTTCTGTCATCAGCACATTGTTATAGATGGAACCGAAAAAATCACCCATATATACCGCAACAGCATGGTCAGCAGAATAAGACGAAATGGTTTTTGAAAATACTGTATTGTTAATCAAATCATATTGAGATGAATCAGGATACATACGGATACCAGTGGAAACCATGGCACAAGTATATACCGCATTGTTCCGGACCAGTCCGTATGGATAACCTCTGCCCTGAAAATAGCCCAAACTGATTCCTGTAGCAGATTTGGAAGCAATGGCTGTCAACATGTTGCTCCCGATAACCCCCACCTTGTAGCGGTTCCCTTCTCCCATCATGGAAAGGCATGTGTAATCTGCGGCACCCACAGGAGATTCCACCGTATTGCAGGAGAAACTGGCCACATTGCAGCATCCGGAACAGGCCATTCCATACCGCTTTGCTCCATACATCCGGTTGCTGTCAATAAAAAATGAGACGGAATCGGGATGTTTTGCCGGCTGGTTCAGGTAAATGTTTGCCCATCCACCACGGAAAGTGTTTCCAATCAAGCATATATTCCGTCCGTTTCCAGAAAGGGCCTGGTCAGAAATCAGTCCGCAATGCCTTTTTTCAACCACACTGTCAGATTCCATCGCATAAAAACTGCAATTCCGGAAAGTGACATCGAATACATTTTTTTCCAGCCGTACACCAGCCACACCGTCCGTGAGGTTGCCGAAAACCAGCCCCTCAAACTTCCATCCGGCACAATTTCTCAAAGTGAGACCTGGCAGCTGTGCCCCTCCGTCAAACACTGGTGTGGCACCTGAATCGGCCTCCAAACGGATGTAGTTGTCCTTGCTGCACCCAAAGATCGTGGTGTCCAGCACCAACGGACCGTATTTCCCCGAACGCACCTTGACCACAATGGGCGGCCATGCGACGGATTGCGCATAAAGGAACCTTTTCATGGAATCGACTGTAGGAAAAGAGGGATTGACCCCTCCCAACGTGTAAACCTGTGGTTTCACACCAGCCGTTTGGCCATGCGACACATGTAAAAACGACACAATAACCAGAAAGAGAAATATTTTTTTCATCGTGCCTGATAGATTGTCATTTTCCTTACTTTACGTTCCCTCTTATATTCCACACTGTAGAAATAAACGCCGGCAGCAAGGCTGCCCACCTCCATGGGGAGACGGTTCTCCCCTGCCATGGCCTCTACTGTCCAGCGGCGCAGCATACGGCCATCCACCGTGAAAAGCGCCAGATGGAGCGTACCGGCCTCCGGCAACACGACCGGAACCAACGTCCTGCCATCCGCCGGATTGGGAACATTCTGGCCCAACTGCCACCCGTCCGCCATCGGCTGTCTGATGGAAACTGTATCATGGAGATTTGCAAAATGACTTTGCAGTGCATTCTGACCACTTGTGTCGCAAGCGGCACCTGAAAGCAGAATCGTGTCATTGTACGGGTTGGAATCTGTCTTCAAGTTAGCAGATTGAATGTAAGCCTTCAAATCCACAAGACTGTTACACATAGTCACAAAGGAACCTATCACAACATCTGCGGAAGCACCTGCAGGAAGACTACCCGTCCAATGTTTCACCAGCTGATGCGTCCCGTTGTAAGTCCACGCAATATCCGCAGATATAAGGGTGTCCGTACCATTGTTCCTCAATTTTACCCTGACATTGTTCACACCGATGGAAAAACTGGTGTCCACGAAACTAACCAGTTCAGCATCCGTCTGTAACAGATAGCCATCGTATGCACCCGGCATGGTCATTATATTACGCGACCTGCCAAAAAAATCATCATACACATAGTATCCTGGAACCTTCAATACATTATCCGGCAGCGTCAGCAGCGCATCCCCAATCAAATTAGGCAGGCCATATTTCCCATGCTGCTCAAATCCTGTCTTATAGTTAAAATCCGCTATCGTTGGACAATTGAGATGATCATAGTAATACAAATCGCCCAAAGCATGATAGCAATTATAATCCACATAATAATTAACAAGCGATGATGATGGAAGGTTAAGATCAAACCTTAACGCCTGCACAGTAGGTGAGGTTCCAATCATAAGATTGCCATGCAGCCTGGCTTCCTTGGCACCCAAATTAGATGTTTTTTCCGCCGACACATAGAATGTGTTATAAGCGACGCAAATATTGCTTTGTTTATTTGTAAAATGCAGGCCGAACGATTCACCTCCTATTGCATGAATACGGACAACATTATTGGCAACCATTGCCTGCAACGATGCATTTTCATTCACACCCTCCAAACGGATTCCCGTGGGATAAGCCACCTTTACACGTATCAGGTTCTTTTCTATGCTTCCGACAGTTGCACTCTTCACATAAATGGCGACAAATGACCCTTTGGAATTGATTCCCCATGAGGTTATGGTATTGCGCGAACAACTGCTGAACGGGGTGAAACCGAAATAACAGCCGAATGAATACTGGTTTGTCATTACATTGCTGTCAACCCGGACAACACCGAACGGAGTATTATGGAAAAACCTGACAGCCTGATAGCCGCCCTCCATCAGATTACCTGCAACAATGACATTCCCGTTGGATATGCTGTCTTTGTACACAATAAGGTTGCATTGGTCAGATGGAGCAGATGTGGATGAAACCAGCCGGCAGTTCTTCACCGACAATGAAGGAAGAAAAGCCTGTATGGAAATAACATTCCCCATGGGTGCCTGCAACGTCATGTGCCGTATATCCACTTCCCAACCGTCACCCAACAACAGCAAATCCGATGAATCCGCCGTCACACTCACACTGTCCCGATTGCTTGCCGCCGGAACCAGCACCAGCTTCCTTGCATTGAGCATGGACAGGTCCCAAGGCCTGGAAAGATGGTAATCGCCATTTTCAAACAACAGCACCAGTGTGTCTCTCTTTCCGCAACGGCTGATTATCTCCGGAAGCGAATCCAGCACAACACCCGACAAATGACGGCTTATCCGGATGGTATCCGATGACGACAGCTGCGGGCAAAACACAACAAAACACTTCAATGTATCATTCGCCAGCGTAAAATCCCTGTCTGTACTTAATCGTACAACAAGGCTGTTCATCGCATTTGCAAACAGATACGGTCCCAACAAAAGCGTGTCCGAACATCCCGCCGCCAACGGCACCTTTGGAGAATACCGGACAGAATCCATTTCCATTCCGTTTATCTGCACGAGACACCATGCTGAATTTATCCTTGTGTTTCCCCTGTTTTCCAACACTATTGAAAATGGATGTCTGCCCGCTGCCGTAAGATTGTCCACTCCCATCAAAGCCTTGGCCGCCAAGTCGCAATATTGAACGGCCTGTTCGTAACATCCCGCTGCCGTGGTGTCAGCCCGTTGCACACCGTTCAGGTCCAGCGGAACGGAGGCCTGTTTCGGGCAAAGCAGTGTCTGCACGGAAACCAGTACGGAATCATCCCACTCCAGAGGAAGTGACACGGAATGCACATCATGTTTTTTGTTCACCTCCCTGATCTCCTGAATGGTGTTTCTGGCTTTTCCACCCAAAAACGCCAAACTTCCCGAACGGACATAATAACTGTTATAATCACGTGTTCCATTTAATGACTGGTATGTGATGAAGGCATAGGCATTGCTGTCCGCGAAAAACATATTGCCTGATATGTTCCCGGAAAATGAATAATTATATTCGCCCAAAAAAGCCCTGGATGCTTTGCTTCCGGAAGCATAAATGGAATTATGCAACAGATGGCAACAGGCTTCACCATAAAATTGGACGCCATACTTTTCCCCCTCTCCACAAACAAATACTTCATTGTTGGCAATCAGACAATTTGACACATCCCTGTTCAAATAATTTCCAAGATAAATGCCCCAAGCTGATTTGTTATGCGTGACATGTATCCTGTTCCCCACCATACAATCCATCCTCTGTTTGTTTTCCAAACAGACACCGGTATAGGAAAGTGTTGATTTTGAATAATTTTTTACACTGTTATAGGAAAAACTCACCAAATGGTTATTGTCTATCAAATAGAGGCCAAAATTGGCGGCATCGAGCAGTTCGTTGCTGTCAATCACTATGCTGGAGAAGGAGATGTTGTCGGTTTGATAGGCTGTGTTTTTCAGATAGATGCTGTGACAGCCTCCAATAATGCGGTTGCCGACCAGACGGAGCGAACGCAGATAATCCGTGGCACTGCCGGAATTGTCATACATCACTCCTTTTGCAGAGGAGGATTTGGTCTTCAATGGGGAGTTCAACACACAATGGTTCACCTCCACATCCTCGATGCCTCCTATCAGTTTGGCCCCATAATTTTCAGTGGCGACAAAGGTGAGGTTTTTGAAGGACAGGTGGGCGACATGCTGCAGGTAAAGTCCGTCCACACCGTTCAGAATCACGCTGTCGGCACAGCCGGATTCAGAACAGAAGGTCAGCCGGCAGCTGCTGTCCTTCCTTGATATCCGTTCGACCGTCAACCCGTTGTGGGTTTTGTTGTAACTTCCGTTTTTGTATTTCAATGTGACAGGCCGGTCTTGGCAGAAACTCTGCACATAGTACAAATAGAGACCCAAATTGGAAAAATCCGCCCCATCATCACCAAAGGTGAATGCCGTGTCACAGACAAATTTTGTCACACTCAAAGTGTCATTGGCCGTAACATCATCCTTCCATCCGTACAGATAAACAGTAACCGTATTGACAGCATGATGGAGGGTATGATTTCCCAGACCGACCCAAACCGTATCATCCGGAGCCAGAAAGCCGTTCCATTGGACTGCATTCATATTCACGCCATTTAACTCATATCCGACGTTTGCGGCGGTCAAGGTGTCCTGACCGTTGTTTTTCAGGCAGACCTGACAATTCAAACGTCCGTCGTGCAGTTCCTGCCACCGGACTTGCAACAGAGCGAAATCGGACACCTGATGCACAAACTCATAAGCTCCCATCGTGGTCACACTGTTCCGGACGACACCTGAAAGGTCCGTTGGCACCCCATTCATCCGGGCACATTCCATCCCTTCCCTGACAGACAGACGCAAATCCTTGTCGGAGATGTATCTCGGGAACTCGGAAACAGATGAACTATCAGCCGGCATAGCACGTTGCCACTCGGCCATATTTCTGCATGCGCCACCACAATACCCCAAATTGGGAACACTTCTTTTATTATCATGGCAATAATTATTGCCAGCCATTGTTACATGGCCATACTTTCCTGCCAAATAAACCGGGTAGCTGCCTCCAGACAGCAATTTGATATGAAAGATATTGTTCCTGATATCCGCATTCACGACACATTTCTTATCGTTATTTTTCACATAAATGCCATAAATTGTCATGTCATCAGTCCTGACAGACACGGTATTGTGAAAAATGCGCGCATAATTGACCTTATCACCCAAATAGATGCCGGCATGTTCATAACCGAAATAACTGAAACTCCCAACCATCAATATCACATTATTGCAGATACTGCCGAGTTTGCGGACAGAATCCCCAAACTCGGAAAGCCGGATTCCGGATTCTGAGGAAACAGCATGAAGGATATTGTTGCTCACATCGGCATTGCTTAAGACAGCTTTCAGCAGAAAACCTTTGAATGTGCGCACCTGATTGTCGGTGATGAACACAGAATCAGCACGATCCAAATTAAATGCATATCGTAATGAATCCACCCTGTTATGGAAAAAATGAAGATGGCTGGCGACATTCCCATAATTCGATAAAGAATAGTTCCTGTTGGCGTTCAACGCATAGTCCCCACCCACAAACAGACAGTCATGTATCCGGACATGCGAAACAGTATAGGCGGATGCCTCATATCCGATTTTAACCCCTGTTCCCCCTTGGGTGGAAATCCTGCAATGGCTGATTTCAATATCCTTGCATTTCCCATACATGTGAATTCCGTCACATTTGGCCTCCGGCGAAGGAAGAATGGAAAGATGGCTGATCCGGAGATGGGCGGCTCCGTTCAGCCGCAACGGCGGCCGCATCGTGGTTCCCTCCATCTTGCCACGCAGCACCACACTGCTGCTGTCCCCAGTACATGAGGTGATGGTTAGCGGCACCTCCCCACTGCATCCTGGAATGGCAGGTATTTCCACAGGCATGGAATAGTCTCCGGGCAGCAACGCCAAAGTGACCGGTCCGGAAATCCCGCAACGGGACAAGCGGACAATCACCGACTCCAAATCCGGATAATCACCACCCTTTCCTACCGTATAGGTACCTGAAAAGGTACCGTTGCATCCAAGCACAATTTTGCACAGGCTGTCATCAGCAGTATAACCATCCTCATAAAAATCAGGCATTTTCACCCACGCCCGGATGGTGTCATATTTGCTTAAGCCCGGAACATAACTACCTATGACTATTGTATCGGTGGCATTCGGGGACAAAATGCCATAATAGACAGCGGGAAAATGTGGCACCCCGTTTACAGACCAATTGACAATGGCGTTGTGCATGACCACACTCC
>CACYHG010000006.1 GCA_902774175.1 uncultured Bacteroidota bacterium | reverse complement strand
AAGTAGGGACAGCGCATGCACCGTCCCCACAAAAAAATTAATGAAACGTATTTTTATTTCCGACCCGGATATACCTTCAGGGCCTCCTCAAGACATTTCATTGCGGCCTGCAGGTCGCTCACCTTCAGGCAATAGCTGATACGCACCTCGTTCTTGCCCTTTCCTGGGGCGGAATAGAATCCGGTAGCGGGAGCCAGCATAACCGTCTGGCCTTCATAGGAGAATTCCTCCAGCAGCCACTGGCAGAAGCGGTCGGAATCATCTATCGGCAGACGCGCCACCGCATAGAATGCGCCCTTCGGCTTCGGACAGAAACAGCCCGGCATTTTGTTGATGGCATCCACAATGCAGTTGCGGCGGGCGATGTACTCGGCAAGGACCGCATCGAAATACTCCTTCGGCGTGTCAACGGCGGCCTCGGTGAAAAACTGGCCGAACGAAGGTGGGGAGAGACGTGCCTGGGCGAATTTCATCGCAGTGGCATAAACATCCCTGTTCTTTGTGACAAACATGCCGATACGGGCGCCGCAGGCGCTGTAGCGTTTCGAGACGGAATCCAACAGAATCACATTCTGCTCTATCTCCTTCAGGTTCATCACGGAAAACACCTTCTCGCCGTCGTATGCGAACTCGCGGTACACCTCATCCGAGAAGAGGAAGAGGTCGTACTTCTTCACAATGTGCGCCAATGTCTCCAGCTCCTGCTGCGAATAGAGGTAGCCGGTAGGATTGTTGGGGTTGCAGATCATGATGGCCTTGGTCCTGGGTGTGATCACCTTCTCGAACTCTTCAATTGGAGGCAGGGCGAATCCGTTGTCAATCACGGAGACAATGGGTTTTACCGTCACTCCGGCAGTTTTGGCGAAGCCGTTGTAGTTGGCATAGAAAGGTTCGGGGATAATCACCTCGTCACCCGGATCCAGGCAGGCGTTGAAGGCGAACTGGATGCCTTCGGAACCGCCGTTGGTGATGATGATCTCATCCGCGGTAACGTTGATGTTGAACCGGCTATAATACTCCACCAGCTTTTCGCGGCAGGAGAGGTAACCGGCGGAATGGGAATAGGCAAGAACTCCTATCTCCTTGTGCTGCAAGGCATCGATTGCGCCCTTGGGCGTCTCGATATCCGGCTGTCCGATATTCAGATGATACACTTTGACGCCACGCTTTTTGGCCGCATCGGAAAACGGCACCAGCTTCCGGATGGGGGAAGAGGGCATGGACATTCCCTTTTGTGAAATTTTTGGCATAATCGCTATTTTTACTGGTTGAAAATTCTATTTTAATAAGGGTTTTTTCAGAATGAGAACCTCGAATATACTGTATATCAAATATAAAACAATGAAATTCAAACCGAAACGGAGAATGTCATCCCTGTTGGTGAAGGCATAGGCCACAAGCAGCACCAGAAACAGCATCAGTTTTATAGTGGTGGCTATCAAGTATCGGCGGATGAATTTCTTTTCCGTATCCATAATCGCCTTTCGCTGCGTCTCCGCATCAGCCCCCTCCTCCGACACATAGGAGAGCCGCTCCGCATCAGCCTGCAGCACGATGGCATGAGTGGCTGCCATCACCACAAGGAAAAATATAATCAGGTAGATGCAGAAAGGTGAGAGCAAAAAAGGCCAGCAGTGGCTGCAAAGCACAAAGAGGGCCAATATGAAAATAGTGAGCAGAAACAACCGTTTCAGATATTTGGAATAAAGATCCCTAAATATTTTTGTCTTCATGGTTCTTGTCTTTATTGATGAATTCACGCAGACTGCTGTACAATGCCAGAAAAATACCCAGGACACTCAGGACTAAAGTAAAAACAGGTATTTTCCATGAAACGCGGCGGTCCAGCAGCACACCGCCGAAAGCGAACACCAGGACAATGGCGGCTATCTGCAGCGCCATACCGCTGTAACGGATGTAGCTGTCCGCACCTCTCTGCAGTTTTTTCCCGGCTTCGTCCATCGGCTATTCCCCCTCCTGCGGCACAGCAACGTTCAACATGCTGCAATGGCCGGTGAAAACTGCGCCGGGCTCTATTGAAAGCCGGTTTATGCGGATATCACCGCACACATTCGCCGTATCCCGCAGCACCAAGGTCTCATGGGCCAGGATGTTTCCCTTGACCTTGCCGAAAACCTCGCAGTCGTTGCATTCAATGTCACCTTCGATGAAACCGGTTGGTCCGATGACCAGTTTCAGTTTGGAGACAAACTTTCCCTGAATGGCGCCGTCTATGCGGAAATCGCCGTTGGAGGTCACATCCCCGT
Organism: uncultured Bacteroidota bacterium; assembly: GCA_902774175.1. GTDB lineage: Bacteria > Bacteroidota > Bacteroidia > Bacteroidales > WCHB1-69 > UBA1195. Next base: position 54,518 of record CACYHG010000006.1, on the reverse strand, counting down.
GAATGGATGTCCCGTTTCCGATAATGTTGATGATACCTGTCACCTCATTTTCTGTCTTGCTAGCCATAAGCGTTATTTTTATCTGACATTCAAATAATAATCATTGAAAAACCGCTCATATTCCGGGCGTTTTTTCTTCTGCTTGTAGAAAAGCGTATAGTTTTGGTCGGAGATTACATACACCTGCACATCCTTGCTGGCATTCAGCTCCCCGAAATATTTGCTGTTACTTTTCAACTGGTAATAGTACTCCATGGCCTTTGTCTTGTTATCGAACCGCGATATTGTCACCATCTGGGTCATGTTGTCGATGTAGAAATTGGAGACATCGAAACTGTTCAGCCGGAAATACTCCTTGTTGAAATTGGCGATGTTCGCCTTGAGCTTGTCCATCTTCATCCCCTTGATGTCCACAAGGAGAATCACAAAATGGAATCTGGAGGCGTCATATACGAACTGCTGCTCCTCCACCTTTGCCGTGACATTCCCGGCGGGAGTGTTTCCGGTGGGTTGCGGTGCGCGGGAACGGAGAATCGCCTCCAGCACACCGGCTGCAAGCGTGTCGACGGCCGTGCCTGGGAACTGGCGGCAAACCGCCTTCATGCCCACCTCCATGGTGTCCGTCCCTTTCAGACGCCCCTTTGCGTATGCCTGCAGGTAATAGAGCCGCGACCGCACCTGCGGGTCGACATACTTCTTGAGCCCTTCGGTGCAGCGCTTCTGCAGATCCTTGTATTTCTGCTGCTCATACAGGGGATAGGTGGCGGCATAGAATTCCTCAGCCTCCTTTTTCTGTGAGGAGAGCTTTTCAAAATACTGTGGGTCACGGATAATCATGGCATATTCGCTCTCCGGGAAACGATCCAGCACCTCCTGCCGGTAATAGCGGCATTTCAGGCTGTCGCCCATCTCCCGGTAGGTCCGGTACAGCAGATAGCAGCCGGAAGGGTAAAGCCGGTGGTTCGGGAAACGGTCGGTCAGCGCCGACCACTGTGTGACAGCCTTTGCCTTGTCGTGCAGGTCGTCATAGTAGACGAATCCGGAATTGTACAGTGCGAAGGCGATGCGGTTGTTGGACGAATCCAGGGCCGAAGGCGTGAAGGGAACATCCTGCGTATAGTATTCCGGCTGGCTCGGATCGACAATGCGTCCGCCGGACGGAATCGACTGCTTTTTTGGTTTCAGGGATTCGCCCGTCTCCTGCTCACCTTCCTGCTGCTCCTCAGCATCCGCCATCTGCATGATGCTCTGCTTGTCGCTCAGGAACCAGTTGTCCTCCAACACGCGGGGACCCCATTCCTTGCGGAACTGCAGCTCCCCAGCCTTGACCTGGGTCGGATTGTAGAACACCCATGTGCTTTTCTTGTTGTTGGCATTGGCCTTTTTCACATCCTGCATAAGCTGCTGCTTGGCCTCCTCATCCGCAATCCGCGCCCGCTCCTTCTCCTGATAGTCTGCAATCAGCTGCCTGATGTAGCCTTCACGCTCCTCCTCCGTCATGGCGGCAATCCGCTGGAGGCTGTCTTCCGTTTTGATTGTCATCAGGTCGGAAACCAGCTCCTTGAGAACCTTTGCACGCTCGTATATCTGCCCGCGGTTAGGGAAGGACTCCGGCAGCACCCGCAGCAGCGTGTCATAATAGAGTTGTGATTCCTCAAACATCTGATGGGCGAAATAGTATTCGGCAAGCTCCAGCGAGGAAAGCGCCTTCTGGTAGGGGTTGCGGATGCTCCAGAAGACGGAGGATTCCAGATTGCGCAAGCCGGAAGCGGTGTCGGAACGGTAGAAATCGGTCTGCGCCATGGCGTAGAAGATCTGGTCACGGTATTCGTCGTTGCGGGGATCCTTCAGCAGCCGCTGCAGGCGGGCCTTGGTCTCGCTCCGCTCAATCCCGCACAAGGAGGCGTTCAATGTGGCGTTGAAAGCCATCTCATAAGGCGGCGAACGGCGTATAACCTTGTTGTAATAGGCCAGCGCCTCATCGAACTGCCCCAGCTCCTGGTTGATTTGGGCATAGATGAACATGCAGCGGGTCTTGAAATTGCGGTTCATCCAGCGGCTGGTGAGCAGATCGCTCAAATAGACGGCGGCCTGCTCGTAGTTTTCCTGGCGTATCAGCTTGTCAACATAGACAGCCTCCCAATGCTGCTTCTGCTTCTTGTCCTTTGTAACCCCGATGTCCGCCTTTATAAGTTCCAGATTCTCCTCGGCATCGGCTATACGGTCCTCACAAAGATAGGTCTGTGCCAGCCAGGTGTAGGCGTCCGGCCAGGAATTGGTGTTCTTGTAGGATTGGATCATGTAGGCGAAAATCCGGGTGGCCTCCGCATAGTCCTGACGGTAGAAATAGGCCTTGCCCATAAGCAGGTAGACCTCATCCATGTAGATGTTCTTGTCCACCCCCTTGATGAACATGGTGTGCTTGGCCACCGCCTTGGAGCATTTCTCGATTGCGCGGTCCCATTTCGGAGACTGCGCCTGCGCCTCCACCTTGGAAGGGTACACATAGACCGGAAGCACCTGGGTATAATTGTCCATGGTCGTCTTTGACAACGCCTGCGCACCCTCCTTGAAACTCTCGCTGCCGTTGAAAAAGACATTGAACCGCGTGTTCACAGCATGGTGGAACTTGTTGGGAAAAGCATCCTTGTTGGTGGCACAGGATGCCATCAACAAAATCCCGACAGCGGTAACAAGCCGTAAAATTCTTCCTTTTCTATTCATCAAAACCGGACCATCATGAACAATAAGTTCCCATATCAGGTGGAAAAAACGAATTTTGATGAGAAATATTATGGAAAAAGCCCATTATTTTTTTTCGAAGGCGGAAATCTCATCTTCCAGCTCGCGTATCCCTTTCTCTGTCAAAATACCACGCAATAATGGAAGTATGAGGTTCCGTAAAATTTCATTTTGCGTGTGCTGTTTGTGCAGGTTATTTTCGGAGGCGACGTAAAGGAAAAACTTATAGAGATAATGCAGGTGCATCTCCAAATCCATATCATCCCGGACAACACCCTGTTCAATGCCGACATTAAAGAGCACCATCATATCCTTCGCCCTCTTATCGAACAGAGGGGCTACCATTTCCTGATACAGGTCCGGATAATAGGTCTCAAGATCCTTGGTGAAAACGCTTCTCCGATCCAGCAGGCCCATCACATGAACCCTGGCCAAAGTATAGAGTTTTGTCATCACATTATCATCTTTAGTTTCAGGTGCTGTAGGGATATTGCTGATAAGCAGCTCGACACATGCGCGCAGCAAATCCGTCTTGTCGTCGAACTGTTCGTAAATGGTACGTTTTGAGATTTTCAGCTTTCTGGAAATCTCATCCATCGTGGTTCGGACGCCATTCTTCATGAACAGGTCCAACGCCCGCTGTATAAAGACATCTTTTGCCGTTCCTTTTCTTGCCATAAAATAAAAAAATTTAAAAGAAAATATATTATACAAAAATCACACCAAAGCAATCATGTAACCTTAATAAGGCTAATATTTTTTTTGTCGCACCGCAACAAACGCAAAACAGAGGGATATCGCCACTGCGACCACAAGCTGGACACCAAGACTGGCTCCTACCAGCGGCTGCGCCGGCAACAAGGTGGAAATCAGAGCCCATTTGAGCAGGTAATAAACCGCCTTGCTGAGCAGAATGGAGAGCAGCATGCAAAAAAACACATGGCGCATCCTCCGTTCCAGCCACACGAACAGCAGCAGGTTAACCGTCAGTTCGGCAGCAATCAGCAGCCCCTTGGGCAGCATCGGATGGCCGGTGACCCAAAAAGTGAGCAGCGGAACCGCAACGGCCAGCAGAAAGGCGTTTTTCCGGCTTGCCCCCCAAAGCAGGCCGGCCAGGACCACAATCCGCATCGGATCGAAAAAATAAAGCGGAAAACTGGTGCTGTGTGCCAGTACGGGCAGCATACATGAGATGGCGACCAGCAGGATGTCAATTGCCGCCAGTTGAATAATATTCTTGTAAGTCAATATTTTAGTACTCATCTTACATTTTTGTTTTACAGCTGCAAAAATAACATCTTTTTACATTGCTTCCGACATACACACATTATATTTTTTTATGGAAACATAAACAATAATGCAGCCGGCCGCACGTTGATGTTTTGCAAATATTAATGACACACCATAACGAACCAACATGAAACCAACCGGAAAGGCCCTATGGGCAATATTGTTCGCACTCGTGCTTTTGTTCACAGCCTGCCATCGCAAAGGCGAAGATGAGCAGGTGACAAGGATGGAAGGGTATTTCCCAAAAATGGAGACGCAGATTTTGGACCAGCATGACATGTTCGAGTTCTCCAATGTGGACACATCAGCCATCTATTTTGGGGAAATCGGCCGGCAAAACGGCTTTGTAAAGTTGGACGAGACTGGGGACAATTTCCTGAAAGGGCGCTTCTTCCCAGTGGATTCCTCAGAATGGACCAGCCCTGTCGCCTTTGAAATCCTGCACACGGACGGGGATTATCTGTTCCGTTCCGGAACCAAGGAGCTGACCCTGCGGTTCAACATAAGCTATAACCCGCTGTTCCTGGCAGGAACTTTTTACACCTCCATGATTAAATTCGACCAGCAGACGATTACTTTGGAAAAATATGAGACACCATTCCACACCACATACAACTCGACCCGGAACATGCTGCTGGCCGAACCGGAAACGCTGCCGTTCGGCATCCGGAAGGATATTGTGTACGGCCGGGCGAAAGGCTACTGGGTCTCCAACCCCGAAAATGAGGAGAAGTTTGCCAAGATTATTGCCAAAAGCATTCTGAAAACCTTCAAGGAAAAGGAGCTGGAGCTGACAATGGACCTCTACACGCCCGAAGACTCCATGCCACGCCACCCGCTGATCGTGTTCATTCACGGCGGCGCCTTCTATATCGGGGACAAAGGGGCGGAGACAATGGCCGCATGGTGCCGGCACTTCGCACAGTTGGGATATGTGACCGCCTCCATCAACTACCGCATGGGCTTTAAGCCGAACAAGCTTTCCATACAGCAGTGCGGATACAGTGCCGTGCAGGATGCGCACGCCGCACTCCGATACCTGACAGCACATGCCGAAGAGTTGGCGATCGACACCGGCTTCATTTTCCTGGCCGGCACAAGCGCAGGCGCCATAACCGCACTTGCCACCGCATACTGGACTCCAGATTGCCGGCCAGCCTTTATTGCGGACAACGATTTTGAAAACCTTCTCGGCGGCCTGACAACATCCGGCAACAGCGACTCGGCCAGTTTCCGCATACGCGCATTGGCAAACATGTGGGGAGCCCTATACGACCTGAAAGAGCTGGAGGGGCACAACATTCCTGTAATATCATTCCACGGCACCGCCGACTATATTGTGCCCTATGATGAGGGAATACCTTTCTCTTCATTGGGGGACAAACTGTTCGACAAGATGTACGGATCGGCCTCCATCCACCGCGAGTTGAACCGGCTTGGCGTGAACAACGAGTTCTACCCGTTGGAGAAGGCCGGCCATGCCCCCTATCAGAACAATAAGGGGCGGCCCAACGACTGCTACTATTACATACAGTCGCATTTGCAGGAGTTTTTCAAGCAGCAGCTGCTTGAGACAGGGCGCATCTTCCGTGTGAAGACCCAGTACTTCACCATGGACCAGCCTGATATCAGGAGCATCCATTGGAAAGCGGAGGGCGGATTCATCCTCCGATGCGAAGGGGCGAACGTGCAGGTGGTATGGCGCAAGGACTGCCCGACCCACCGGCTTACCGCCTCCGGACTGCGCGAGAACGGCGCAGCATTCACCAAGACCATTATCATTAAAAACAAATAATCCGTTGCCATGAGAATCTGGAAGTTATTTCTATTGACCTGCGGTCTGACCGCACTGTTTTCCGCCTGTAACAGGCACCATGAGACCATACCGTCCATGGACTTCGCAAACTACATTTCCGCCTACACTGGCGGCAGCATCGCTTCGAATGAGCCCATCCGCGTCGTGTTCGCCCAAGATGTGGAATCGGCGGAAATCGGGAAGAACATTGAAAAAAATGTCTTTTCCTTCTCCCCTTCCCTGAAGGGGCACGCCTTTTGGGAGAACAGCCACACCATCACCTTCGTGCCTGACAGCGGGGAGCTGAAGCAGGGGAAGAGCTACAAAGCGAAATTCCTCCTCTCCGAATTCTACCCCGTTTCGCGGAAACTGCGCAAATTCCCCTTCAGTTTTCATGTGCAGCAAAGGGAGTTCTCCCTGAAGATGCTTCCAATGACAATAACCGCCGCCAACCCCGACGAGGTGACACTGCGCGGACAGCTCGCCTTCAATGAGCCTGTCAGGAAAAAGGATGCATTGAAAATGCTGGAGGTAAAAGGGACGTACAGCAGCATCACATTCCCCGACATGGAGAAATCCACCATGTTCGAATTCACCGTAAATGGCATCAAGAAAACGGACAAGCCGCAGCAAATCCGGATTACCGCAGACGGCAAACGGATAGGGTCGAAAGACAAATTCACCGTTGAGGCGGAGATTCCGGTCCGGAACAAATTTGAATTTCTCTCATACGAGTATGTGACTGCACCTGAAAATGGGCTTGAGCTGGTTTTCAGTGAACCCGTCTCTACAGAACAGGATTTGCGCGGACTGATTGAGCTGCCGGCAGTAGCCTCCACGACCATGTTAGTGAAGCAGAACGTGGTAAAAATTAATTTCGCGGAACGATCCGGCACCGACAGCATGACGCTCCGTATTGCAGGGAGCCTGAAGAGCAGCACCGGCCGCATTCTGCAGCGCAATCTGCAGATGAAGGTAAAAACCAGACCGCTGTCACCGCAGATCGCCCTGCTCAGCGAAGGGGTCATCCTGCCTGATGCGGAAAATCTGAAGCTGAACTTCAAGGCGGTAAGCCTGAATGCCGTGGATGTGGAGGTGATTCGCATATACCAGCGCAACGTGCTGTCGTTCCTGCAGGTCAACCGGCTGGACGGGAATCAGGAGATACGGCGCGCAGGCCGTCTTATATACCGGCAGAAGCTGGAACTGAACCCGCCGATGGCAAGTGTCAATTCGTGGCATAACTATGCGGTGGATCTTGGACGCATCATCCGTCAGGAGGAGGGTGCGATATATCAGGTGAGGCTATCCTTCAAGCGCGAATATGCCTCAGCGCCCTTCTACAGGGGTTCCGAATCGGTTACAGGGAACAGAGGAATGACCGCACTGGAGCCGCCAATCAGCGCCGAAGAGGATAAGGCATGGGACGAGGTCAACAGCTATTACAGCTATTTCGGATATCCTTACGATGACAATGACTATTATGATTATTATTACGATGACTACAGCTGGAGCAACCGTGAAAACCCCTACACTGCCAGCTACTATATGGTCAACCGCAGCGTCTCCACCAACCTGCTCGCCTCCAACCTCGGCATTATGGTCAAGGCAAACGACAACGGCAAATACTGGGTGGTGGTCAACGACATACTTACCGCCGAACCGGTGCGCGGTGCGGACATCAGCCTGTACAACCTGCAGCTGCAGCCCATCGCTTCGGGCAAGACCGACCACAAAGGCATAGCGGAGCTGGAAACACCCTCCGTGCCGTTCATAGCAGTGGCCACCAAGGGGAAACAGAACAGCTATTTGCGTCTGGTGGATGGGGAGAACAACTCCTACTCGCGGTTTGATGTCAGCGGTGAAAAGAGCAACAACGGACTGAAAGGATTCCTTTATGGTGAACGCGGCGTATGGCGGCCTGGCGACACGCTCCATCTGACACTTATTCTGGAGGACAGGAACCGCCAGCTGCCGGACAACCATCCGGCCAGCATAGAGATTTTCAACCCTCGCGGCCAGTTCTTCCACCGCAAGGTCAACCCCTCCTCCGTGGACGGTTTCTACACTTTTGCGGTCCCGATCCCATCCGACGCCCCGACCGGCATCTGGAACGCCTACGTCCATGTCGGGCAGGCAACCTTCCACAAAGGGCTGCACATCGAGACAGTGAAACCGAACCGGCTGAACATCGACCTGCAACTTCCCGACACGATGCTGAACATCCGCAGCAACAGCACAGCAACACTCCATGCTGCCTGGCTTACCGGCGCCACCGCGTCACAGATGCAGGCGCAGGTTGAGATGCAGACCTCCAAAGCGAAAGTTCCGGTAAAAGGATTTGAAAAATATGTCTTCACCAACCCATTGGCGGATGCCTCCCCACAAACCGTCCGGATTTTCGACGGCAGACTTTCTGAAACAGGCAATGCACGGATAACAGTGCCCGCAATGGCATCGGGACAGCTTCCCGGCAAAATAAAGGCGCAATTCGTCTGCCGAGTCATGGAACCGGGTGGCGATGCCAGCGTCATCAGCAAGAATGCCATCCTCTCCCCTTACGCCACATATGTGGGCGTCCGCAGCAACCTCTCCAGTGTCTACCCATATGTGGAGACAAATACCGACCACCACTTTGACATTGTCACGGTCACGGAAAACGGCAAGCTGGTGAACCGCAGCAACCTGACCTATTATTTCTATAAGATTGACTGGTCCTACTGGTGGGATGACGATGAGGAGGCATTGGGCAACTACATCAACAACACCAACGCAAAGGTGGTCAAATCGGGCAGGATAAGCACCGTGAACGGCAAAGCCTCAATACCATTCCGTATTGATTATCCGGAATACGGCAAATTCCTGTTCTTCATCAAGGATCAGAACGGACATGCCACCGGATGCCTGTTCAATGTCGACTGGCCATCCTGGAGGGGAAATCCCGACGCAAAGAACCCCTCCGCCGTGCAGATGCTCTCCTTCTCGCTGGACAAACCGGAATACAAGGTTGGGGACGAAGTGCTGGTGACTATTCCGAAGCTGCAGTCCGGCATTGCCTTGGTTTCAATTGAAAACGGCTCGGAGGTGATTGAGATGCACCGCGTGAAGATCAAGGAGGAGGGAACCACCAATTACCGCTTTAAGGTGACAGAGGAGATGACACCGAACGCATATGTCCAGATAAGTGTGATCCAACCGCACAGGCTGACCGTCGACAACATGCCGATCCGCATGTACGGTGTGGAGCCCTTCACCGTGACCGACCCGAAAAGCATGCTGTCGCCACAGATCAGCTGCCCGAAGGTGGTCCGCCCGCAGCAGCCGTTCACTGTCACAGTCAGTGAAAGCGGCAAACGACCCATGACCTACACACTTGCGGTGGTGGATGAGGGTCTGCTCAGCCTGACCCATTTCAAGACCCCCGACCCATGGAAGAAATTCCATACACGGGATGCCCTTGGCATACGCACCTGGGATGTCTACAACAATGTGGTTGGGGCTTTTGCAGGAAAATATGCCCGAATGTTCAGCGTGGGCGGCGATGAGAATCTGGAGCTCTCCCCGGCAAAAGCCAACCGGTTCACACCGGTGGTGCGCTTCATAGGCCCGTTCACATTGAAAAAGGGGGAGAAAAAGAGCCACACCATCACCCTGCCGCAATATGTCGGCGCTGTGCGTGTGATGGTGGTTGCCGGCCACGATGGCGCCTACGGATCGGCTGAAAAGACCACCACAGTCCGCACCCCGCTCATGCTGCTCCCATCCCTGCCGCGGGTGCTGAGTGTGAACGAAAGCATAGAGCTGCCTGTCAATGTTTTTGCCATGGAAGCCTCCGTAAAGGATGTCACCCTGAAGGTGACGACTACCGGCAAGGCTGCTGTCAAAGGGGCGGCAACACAGCAAATCCGTTTCAGCCGCACAGGTGACAAGATGGCCTATTTCACGCTTGAAACCGGAAAACTGACCGGAACCGAAAAAATCACCATCACCGCAACAGGCAACGGACACACCGCAAAAGAGGTGGTGGAAATCGAAATCCGCAACCCCAATTCGCTACTTGCATTTACCAAATCTGTACTGGTTGACAAGCAAAAGAGCGTCGCACTGCCGTACCAGCTGCAACAGGGCGGCAAAGAGAGCCTCCTGCAATTGGAGGTGGCGACCCTGCCCTCCCTGAACATCACCGGCCAGTTCGACTTTCTGGAGAACTACAGCCACGCCTGTAGCGAACAATTGGTTTCAAAAGCCCTTCCCCTGCTGTTCAAGGAGCATTTCGTCACCTTGACAGATGCGGACAAAAAAGAGATTGCCTCCTCCATTGCAACCACAATAAGCAACCTGTACGCCAGGCAGCTGCCTTCCGGAGGCTTCTCCTACTGGCCGGGCGGCCAGGTCTCGGACTGGCTGACCTCTTATGTCGGGCACCTGCTCATTCTCGCACAGGAAAAGGGCTATGAAGTAAACCAGAATGTATACAACAAGTGGCTTGGCTACCAGCGGAAAAACACCCAGAACTGGCAGGCGAAGCGTAAAAATGCGGCAGGATACAGCTTTACGCAATCCGACTTGGAGCAGGCCTACCGCCTCTACACCCTTGCCTTGGCAGGCAAGGCGGAAACCGGTGCCATGAACCGGCTGAAGGGCTACACCGGCCTGTCGTTGCAGGCACGATGGCGTCTGGCTGCCGCCTCCGCCATTTCGGGCAAGAAAAAGACAGCGCTTGAAATCATCCAGCGTGCCACCACGACCGTACAAGACTATACCTCCGACAACAGCACTTTCGGCTCATCCCTGCGTGACGAGGCCATGATTCTGGAAACCATGGTGCTGACAGGCCAGTCAAAGGAGGCTTTCCAGCAGGCGCGCCTGATCGCCCAGCAGCTTCAGGGCGAACCGTTCTACAGCACCCATTCCTCCGCCTACGCCATCATAGCGATTGCGCAACTGTATGACAAGTTCGACAACGGCATGGAGTTCGCCTGGTCGCAAAACGGCGGCACGGCATCCACCGTCAGTACAGGCAAGGCTGCCTTCCAAAAACGGCTTCCGCTGAAAAACCTTTCCGGAAAGGTTACGATACAGAACAAGGGTAAAGGTGCCCTGTATGCCTCGCTCTACCAGCGCAGCCGTCCGATCACAGACACCGCCGCACCCCGCCAGCGCAACATTGCCATGCAGATCAGCTACACGGACATGTCCGGAAAGACAATCAGCCCGAACCAGTTGCAGCAGGGAGCGGATTTCAACGTGACCATACGTGTCACGAACCTGAATCCCAGCCAGATGTTCCGGAATGTGGCTCTGACCTACATCCTGCCCTCAGGCTGGGAGGTGGTGAACGAACGCTATTTTGACGAATACGAACCCGTTGCCACAAAATACTCTTATCAGGATATCCGTGACGACCGTGTTTTCACATACTTTGACCTTCCGGTGCGAGGCAGCATGGAAGTGCGTCTGCGTCTGCGGGCATCCTATTGCGGCCGCTTCATACTTCCGGCAGTGAAGTGTGAGGCCATGTATGACCCGCAGTCCTATGCGCGCACCGCAGCGGGCTTCGTCAGTGTGAACCGCTGATATGGCAGCACCGCTGAAAGGCCGACGGTTCCTTTGGCAGCAAACGTCGCACCGGCGGAGGCAGATTGGTTTTTGGCTGATTGTGGCGGTAGTAGGGGTATCATTTATCCGGATGCTTCCCAATCCGCTCTTCCAGGTGCCATATACCACCGCTGTCTATGACAGGAACGGGCAGCTGCTCGGCGCACGCATCGCGGCGGACGACCAATGGCGCTTTCCGCCCGGTGACTCCGCACTGAACCCAAAATATGTGACCGCACTCATCAGCTACGAAGACAAACGGTTCTACCGCCACTGCGGCATCGATTTTCTGGCCTTGGGCCGGGCGATAAGGCAAAACATTCAGCGCAACCGTATCATAAGCGGTGCAAGCACCATCACAATGCAGACGATCCGGTTGGCACGTAACCGTCCGCGCACCTTTTGGGAAAAGGGGGTTGAAATGCTATGGGCGTTCAGGATGGAGCTGTCATACAGTAAGGAGGAGATTCTTAAACTCTATGCCGCCCATGCTCCGTTTGGAGGGAACGTTGTCGGACTGGAAGCCGCATCCTGGCGATATTTCAACCATGGCACAGAAGAGCTTTCGTGGGCTGAGGCGGCATTGCTGGCCGTGCTCCCCAACTCCCCCGCACTGATCCGTCCCGGCAAAAACAACCAACTGCTCAAAAACAAACGGGACCAGCTGTTGGCCAAAATGAAGGAAAACCGATACCTGAACAGTGAGGAATTCCAGTTGGCCATGGAAGAGGAGCTGCCGACCACACTCCATGCACTGCCCCAGATGGCCCCACATCTGGTCGCCACCCTGCACAAGACCCATCCCGGAGAACAGATTCGTAGCAGCATTGACGCCGACATACAGCAGCAGGTGGAACAGGCGGTGGAACGTTGGAGCGGCAAACTGGCGCCGGCGCGTATACGCAACATGGCCGTGGTGGTCACATCGGTGCGCAACAGCCAGGTGGTGGCCTATTGCGGAAACTCGCCTTATGACAGGCTGAGCGGCCACGTGGACATCGTCCGCTCGCCACGGAGCAGCGGAAGCATACTGAAACCTTTCCTTTATGCGGCGGCTCTGCAGGAGGGAACAATCCTGCCACATACGCTGCTGCCAGATGTGCCTGTTAATCTGAACGGCTTCTCCCCGCACAACTTCAACTACCTGTACGATGGTGCTGTTCCCGCAGACCAGGCGCTTTCACGCTCGCTGAACGTGCCGATGGTACTGCTTTTGCGGCAGTACGGTGTGTCAAAATTCCAACAGTTCCTCCAATCCGCCGGTTTCACCACCCTTAACCGTAATGCGGACGACTACGGCCTTTCCCTGATTCTGGGCGGTGGGGAAGTGACATTGTGGGAACTTGCCCAGGCCTATACCGCAATGGCCAACGCCATAAACGGAACTCCGCAACAGAAGCTCCGCATCTCCGCACGGGAGCAGCCGGCATATTGGAAGCAACCGCCCTTTTCACAGCCGGCGGCATGGCTCACCTTTAACGCGCTGAAGGAGCTGAACCGTCCGGAAGAGATCGACTGGAAGGAGATTCCGTCCATGCAGACCATTGCCTGGAAAACAGGAACCAGTTTCGGATTCCGGGACGCATGGGCGGTGGGCGCCACTCCAAAATATGTGGTGGCTGTCTGGGTGGGCAACGCCACTGGAGAGGGCAACTCCTCCCTGATAGGGGCGCATACTGCCGGACCGCTGATGTTCGAAGTGTTCAACTTCCTGCCGCGCAGCCGATGGTTCACACAGCCGCAACAAGGCTTTGTCCGTGCCGAAGTATGCAGGCAGTCCGGCCATCTTAAGGGACGGTTCTGCACGGAGACGGACACTATGAACATATGCCCAAAAGGACTATTTTCGGATGCCTGCCCATATCATCAGCCTGCAAAGGGGACAGAAGAGGGGGCACAGTCAGTTTTTTTGCTTCCGCCGGCATGGGGATGGTATTACCAGCAGAAGCATCCGGAATATGCGGCACAAAACAGCAGCACACATACGGCAGCAGCACACAATCCAATGCAGTTCATATATCCTACAGGAAACTATGCTAAAGTCAGTCTGCCAAAGCAGATGGACGGCTCCCCGGGAACCATCACTTTGGAACTGGTGCATGAGCAGGACGATGCCATGGTCTTCTGGCATGTTGACGGCAGCTACATGAGTTCAACGCAGTTCATCCACAAACTTAACCTGCATCTGGAGCCGGGAACACACCGCATTACAGCCATCGATGAGAAAGAAAACAGGCAGAACATCACACTGATAGTGGAATAGCATCCTCAAACCAGCAGCTCCTCCCAGCGCACCTTGGGCACATAGTGCACCCCATCCCGCCTATAATAGGCGTGGGATTCATCAGCAGATATAGGCACGCAACAAATGGTTTCCGCCCCCTTTCCTATGGCAATGATTGCGAGAGGGTCGTATGGAAGGGAGAGTGCCTTCCGTATATTCTCCCTGTTGAAGGCACATATTATGATTCCGTTCAGGCCCATCTCAACCGCCTTAAGCAGCATGCTCTGTGCAGAAATGCCAAGATCAATGTCCACCATGCGGTTTTCCGGCACGCAGGAGCAGACGACAATGAAGGCGTGCGGCTCCGTCCCCGCAAACGGAAGATGCAGCTCCGGAAGGGCTCCGCCCAAAGCGATGTTCTGAAGCACCGCATCCGCCTCCCCGCCGGATGTCACCAGCCGGAACCGTAGCACCTGCTGGTTCCGTGCCGATGGCAGCATCGTGTTAACTTTGACAATATTCTCCAGCATCTCCCTTGTCACCTCCGGCTGCTGGGCGTATCCGCGGAAACTGCGGTTCTTACGGAGCAGGTTCTCCAACGGCTGCCCAATCCTCTTCACAACCACTTTCCGGGCGTCACGCCCGCGGTATTCATCGTATTTGTTCTCCAAATAATTGTCTGCCATATATCTGTAAAAATAACTGTTAATATCATTCCTCTTTCAGGACCACCCATTTGCCCGTCCATTGCCGGTTTCCGCACCGCACACGACAGAAGTAGATGCCGGCAGCCATCGCGGGAGCCGGCAGACAAATCCGGTTGGTTCCGGCACTGCCTTCCGGACAAAGCAGATACAACCGCTGCCCCTGAACATTGAACACCTCAACCTGCAATGCCGTTGCAACAGGTAGAGAAACTTCAAGAAAAGCGTCACCATGCGTCGGGTTAGGATAAATACGGAACTGCCCGTCAAACCTCCGCTCAATAATACTGGTGCTGTCCGACTGCTGCCTCAGACAAGCACGGACAAAGCAACTGTTATCCGAATAATCTGCGTCACAGTCAAAAAGGGAACGGACTTCAAGTGTATAGACCGTATCTTCAGAGGCAGGCAGCCGCACTCCCGACGCACAAAGATAACGGATGCTCTCCCCTGCCGCCAAAAATGGCAGGGTGTCCGCATGGACCGGAGTGTCATCCAGCAGGATTTCCAATGGAACTCCATAAATCGCCAAATTTCCGGTATTCTGCACAACCACCGTCGGGAAAATCACCTCGGAGGGAGCTGCGCAATCCGGCACCCGCAACTGCTGCAGCCGCACACCCGTCATGGTGGATACCGTCTGGCGCAATGTGTCGGCTAATGGTAAGGTGTCCGCAGCCAGCGTCGCCTCAAACTGGTAAATATATCCAGGCTCCCACGCAAAGGCAGTGTCCAGCACAATGGTGTCACTCCCGTAAGGCGGAAGCTTCAAGGCCTGCCGCACCTGATATACTGCGGGGAACGGTGACTTGAACGAACAATGCAGGCAGCACTGCGCAACCTCCACCTTCTGCGCCCCGCAGTTGGACAACACCAACGACAAATCATGAAAACCGGTCTGGCATTCAGTCACTGAAGTTGGCAACGGAGCGCATTCCAATTGCAGCAGCGGCGTCCCCGAAAGGCAAATGCTGTCAACATATTGGTTGCCTCCGCCGTAGCTTACCCCTTCCAGGACAATCCGCACGCACGAAGCCGCATAGGCGGACAAATCCACATCGGCACGCTCCCACTCAGGCTGTACGGAACCCTTCCTGTACCGGTACAACACACCGGTCTGGCGGTATTGCACGCCGCCATCAGTCGAGACAAGAATGCGTATCTGGTCGGCCTCCGCCTTGTTCCCACCGTCACGGGCATACCAAAGGGAGAGAGTCGGCCTGCGCAGTCCTGACAGATCAAGCACCGGACAGGCAGCCCGGGCGATACCGCCCCGCACCCCGTCGGAGGGGAAGCAGAGCCTGCTTTTCCCGCAACGCGCAGGCAAACCTTCAGCTGTGGAATCCACCCTCCAGGCAATACCACCCTGCAGGACTGAAAAAGAGAACAGCGTGTCGGCCTGCGTCATGTCCGTTGCAAACGGGAGCGGTTCACGACGTACCGTGAAGAGCATCTGCAAGGTGTCGTTCTCCGGATTGGTGTCTGAAGGATCCTCTGTCCAGGCAGTCATGCGATAGGTGCCGGACAATCCGAATGAAAAACGCGGATGCAGCAGGAAACTGCCGGAATGGTGGGGTGTCAGGCAGCCTTCTGTAACCAGCACCCTCCGCTGCAGCTGCAACGGCCCATCCATCTTCAGGCATACCACAATCGGGTGATTGGAAAAACATAGCGTATCCCCACCCTCATTACGGATGCGCACCCGCAAAGGCTGGAACACCTTCGGGCAATCCATACCTGCATCTAATGAATCGAACGCACAAAGGGCCCAATCGCAGTTTGCCACCCGCACCGCCTGATGCGCCCCCATGGTGGTCGGATCGGTCCGTTCCAGACCCTGCATGTCGGACATCACATCAGACAAAAGTGGTGCCTTCAGGGAATCGCCATCGGCCAATTGCAGCGAAGCGGACTTGTCGGCATACTGCGGACGTAGGAAACGGCTGTGCGGCTCCTTGCCCGTGCGGGACTGCCATCCGGCCAGCGAAGGGATTGCGGAACCGCAATAAAAAGGATTCTGTCCTGCCGAATAATAGTGGTTGTAATCTGCCTGCCATCCCGAAAAGCCATTGCCGGGATAAAAATAGAGCACTTCTGTCTGGGTGCTGCCGCCATTTCCGCACAAATTAACGAAACTGTTGTTTTTCAATATGATGTCAGATAGTCTGAAGGCGGTATAAAGGCATTTCCCCATTCCACGTCCCTCCATAAGAATGGAATTGTGAATGATCTTCAGATTGCTGCACCCATTGTAAAGATATATCCCGCAATTGGAGGAGAGCACCTGCATGTGTATCTCGTTGTTCGAGACCAGCAGCGGATTGCCGTCACCTGAAACTTGTGACAAATATAGCCCGTAAAATCCGCGGGAGGCGGTTATGCGGTTGGCATTCATAATCCCGCCACGCACCTGCTCCGCATCCACCCCGTAAAAACCGTTGGAGCTGCCGCTCTGCTGGCGGATCAGGTTGCGTGAAATGGAGGTGAAATGCGCCTGTCGGAGGTAAATGCCGCACGCACGGATATCCGTGAACCGGTTGTCACAAATATACAGCATGCTGTCCGGATGGGCGGAAGAGGCGGTTAAACGCAAGCCGCTCTGCCCGCCTGTCACCTGGTTGCCGGTGAAGCGGAGACCGCATACGCCCCAGTCCGTTGTCTGGACCAACGCGGCCAGACTGTGTTCCTGCATCTGGAAACAGCAGGAATCCACCGTCATATCCTCGCAATCATACAGCAGGCGGATGCCGGCAGCCTCCGTCTGCAGGGAGGGTATCTCAAAACAGAGCCGTTCGAAACGCCAATGCGCCGTATGGCTGAATTGGAAAACAGCCTCCCCCTGCTGCGGATTGTCCGGAAGAGCCAGAACAACATCTCCCAATGAATCTGCCGCAATGCAGATTGGGTGTCCGGCACTGCTTCCGGCAATACGGCGTCCCACTTTCCAGGAGCCGGTATAACGGCCCGCAGGCAGCAGCAGCCGGACGCTTTTCCGGACACCGCACTGGTACAACACCTCCAAGGCCTCCTCCAACGTGGCGAAATCGTCTCCTATGCGGTAGGTGCCGCCTAAGGCGGAATCGCAGATATGCAGACGGCAGGACAAAGTGTCGTTGCCGGAATTGTTGTCGGCCACACCTTCAGCCTGCCGGACAAAAGCGGTGAGAGCGGTACTGTGCGAAGGGGCGAACGACCCCAATCCGACCGTCACTGTGTCACCTTTGGCCAAAAGACCGTGCCAATGCGTGGAGGACTGGAAGATACCGTCTGCAGCCCAACCAACCTCCACATGATGAAGGACGGAATCTCCGGCATTGCCCATCAGCACCCGCAAAGGCACCTGTTGGCCGGCCTGTGCAGGTTCCGATGGGGAGACCCATTTTATCAGGCAGGCATCGGTATCATGGGATAAAGGAGGATATGCGCCCAGGGCGGTCAGGGCAGGACGCGGCTGGAAAAAGATGTCGTTTGACACCTCCGGCATGCGTAAGCAGGCGAAACCGTTCCAATTTTTCAATTGCAGACAGGCCGATGAATCCATGAAAGGAATCCGACCGTAGCGGTTGTTTTCAAACTGGTATGCGGAGGGGGAGCGCAAATTACTCCAGGCAATGGAGGTTGTGTCCGAACCGCTCCCCTGACAGAACAGGTTCTGCCGGAAAAAGATGTTCCAGACCGTCGCATCCTCCTGCAGGGAGAGGCAGCGCCCCTTGCCACGCCCAATCATGGAGACACTGTTGTGGCAACACGACAAATCGTGGCAGTATTTGCCGATTTCCATACCGGTATGCGGCAAGTCTGAACTGGAAATGAGCTCGTTATTGCATATCTGCAGCCTCCCGACCATCGATGAAGGGCCCGCCTCATATAACTGGAGGCAGCCCTCCTTCCCCTCAGCATGGAGCCGGTTGGCCTGAATTTCGTTCCCCGTGACAGACTGCAACTGGAAATTGGCCGCCCTGTTCCCTGACAGCGCGTCAAACTGCAGATGACTCAAAAAGACGCTGTTTTCGGAATGCGCCGAAAAGAGGTTATCGCGTATATCCACACCGCGCCATCCGGCTGTAGGTGCGGATCCCTGGAGGTAAATCCCGTACATTCCACCCTCCAGACGGTTGTCATACAATTTTAACTGACTGCCATCAACATCGGCGGCATATAGCCCGCAACACACCGCCGAGACGGTCGCCGCAGCCTTTGCCAACAGGCGGCAATTACGGATACAGATGTCCGAACATCCGTCAAGCAGTTCAACTGCAATGGAATAGACCGGTTTTGCAGCATCACTTCCGGCAATGGTCAGCTGTTCCAGAATAATATGTGAGGCTCCTGCAAGCGAAACAGCGGCCCGCTGCCCTTCCAAAACGCTGTCGCGATAAAGCAGAACGCTGTCCAAATTATGCGCGACCGATGTTAAGGTAATATTATTAATGGAATCACTACCGGGCACACTGTCCCGCAACGCAAACCGGACCGCATACCTGCCAGACTGCAACTGCAACCGCACTGGCGCAGAAACGCCACAATGGAGCAAGGCATCCCAGGCGGAGGCCAGATCGGGGAAATCGGACTGCGGCCCGCCAACAGTGTAATCACCGGACAAGGCGCTGTCACATCCGTAACAACAGGTCGTCACAGTATCGTTAAACGGATTGTCATCCGCAGTTCCGTTAGGGAGGAATGTCCATATTTTCAAAACATTGGTTCCAACGCGTGGATGCAGATACGCCAATGGCACACTTTCAGATGTATCTCCAGACGAAAGAGATTGCAACTGCAGCCGGTAGGAGCTGTAAACACCGTTCCAAAGCAGCCCTATACCAACCTCCTTCAGCGATACGGCTCCAGCATTGCCAACCACCACGCGCAACGGCACGGAATCTCCGCCTGCAACTGCCGCCTCCGGCAGAAGAACAGGCATAGGAAAGGCATCTGTTATTTGTGCCCCGATCTTGTGATAGGCCCCTTTGGTGGTCAGCGGCACTGATCGCATGCGACCGTTGATGTCGGAGGCCACCTCCGTACTGTGCAGGCAGACCGGATCGGCTGTACATGGCTCCAGCCCGACGGCCGTGTCAAGGAACTGCACCTCACCCTCTGTGGCGGAAATATCCTGACGGCACCATTGCCGCCATTCATCCAACTGCGTGAGCAGATGATCCGTCTGCAAATATCCGCCAAAAGGGACGTAATAATGGTTACCTTCCCAAAAATGGCCTGACCTGTCGGCTGACAGCAATGATGAAAAATCCCAAACACAGCTGCCGCCGCCCTTCCCGATATGGACAAAAAGGTTGTCTGACCAGAAAATGGAGTCGCAACGGCCGAATAGCGTCACACAACTGTTTCCATATCCGGTTCCGGCAAGCAGCAAGGAATTGTGTGTGACACGCAGCAGACGGCATGATGCGCCCGCACGTATGCATGACGACTGGTTTTGTATGGCATCAAAATGAATTTCGTTGTTGCAGATTACCATAAAGCCGACACTGTCCGGCTGCACGGCGGTAAGGCTGACGGCACATTTGCCGGTGCGCAGGCGGAAACGGTTTCCCTCCATCCGCTCGCCGTTGCAGCCATACAGGCTGATGCCGGTATACTGCCGGTTGGCGTTCCGCGGTATCGTCGGGGAATGGAACCGGTTGCCGTCTATTCTTGTGAAATCGGCCGCCATCAAGGAGATACCGTATGCGCTTTGTCCGTAAAAGTGATTGTCTGTTATGCTGAGATGATGGTAATCCCGCAACCGGTTGCCCGACACATTCAGCCCGATGTGGCCGCCTTCCATCCGGTTGCCCGCAAACAGCAGATGATGGCAGCCGGTGCGTCCGGAAGCGGTGATGCCCTGCGCATCCGGATGGCATAAAAGGAACCGGCAGCCCTCCACCCCGATGTGATGGCAGCTGTCCGCCAGCATCAGCGCACTGCCGGCATTGCTCTGCCCGCTGTCCAACAGAAATGTCAGGTTCCGGAAAAAGACGTTGTGGCACCGTTCCAACCGGACAATGGCATCATGCAGGGTATCGGCGGTCAGTGTCACCTCCGACGCATCCCCATTTCTGGAAGCGATCACCAGACTGTCCGAAGCATGAACCCTCCCGAACGAATCCAAAGGGAGCCAGACCGCATGGCAGCCGCTATCAAGCAAAAGCTCCGTGGTGCCGGAAAGCCCGCAACGCCGCAACGCCGCCAACGCATCCTGAATGTCGGTGAAATCCCCATCCGGACCTACAGTATAAGTGCCATGCAGCATGTCCGAACATATTTCCAACGGAAAATACAACGTATCGGATAAAGCAAAGCGTCCGTTTGGGAATTCTGTCCAGATTTTTAACGTGTCACTCTCTGTAACAGCCGGAAGCGTGCCCACGGAAAGCGTGTCGGAGCAAAAGTCGGCAGGCAGTGAACCCTGCCATAGGAACGTGCCGCCCGTCCCGGCATACGACCAGCATATTTTCAAGGAGGACAAAGTATGTATGCCGCTATTACGAAAAACCACACGGACAGGCACCAGGTCACCAGCCCTGACAACATGCGCCGAAGGGGAGACCACCCGGACGACACATGCAGCATCGCTGTCGCGCCCGTCCCGCGGAAACGGATTGCGGAAGTGCCGGATGATCGAGTCGCTGTTTCCGACGGAATCGCTAACCTCAACGGCATAGGTGAAACTGTTGCCATACGGCGTGGCAGGAATTTCAAACGCATAGGTGGCGGTGCCGGTCTGAACTATTTTCGCAACAGAAGGCTTGCTTGCAATTGTATAACGGGCGGAAAGACGGACAGGGCGGCTGCCATCCACCCGAAAGCGGATGCGGAACGGCCCGACACTTGAGACTGTTCCCGCATAAACCCTATCTGTCAGGTTCAGGTAGGACGGCAGGACATCCTTGTCGCCCGCATACAGCCGTATATTTTCCAGCAGCCAGCCGAATGCGAACTGGCCGGACGCATCTGTCCCCTTTTTCAGTTTGAAACGCAACTGAATTTTCGTAAATGCAGCCTCAGTGGAGAGGTCAAAACATTCGGTTTTCCACCATTCATCGGTCGGAACCGCTGACACACTGTCAGAAAGCCATTCGGAATAACTGGCGTCACTGAACTGCTGCTGACGGTAACCGGCGGAGACACTTTTGTAACAGTCAGCAGGTATCTTGTGCCAGACAGCGCCCAGAACATCCTCACGTATCTCTATGCAGGCGATATCCGTCCTTGCCACTTTGCATATATGGTCAAAAAGCAGATAAACCTCACCATAGGCGGAAAAATCATATACCGGAGAAATCAGCATGGAGGAGTCCCCCGACTGTTGCGGCAACGGGCTCCGGAAGGAATATGGTGCGCTTGTGCGGAATCCGGAACAGGTGTCCCATAACGACTGTGGTGTAAGCGAATAGGAGCAATGACCGTCAAAGGATTCCGTCACCGTGTAAAGGCTTTGCGCCGGCAGCCGGAACCAGCCCAAAAACAGGCAGAGCCCCATCACCAGAATGGTAAAAACGCTTTTCTCCGACTTGTACCGCATTGCCTTCCGTACATTTGAAAAATCAAACTGCAAATTTCCATAAAAATCCAATGCGATTTTTACACAGGTGAAAAAAATTTCGCCCCACCCGCTTTTCTTTGGGAAACCTGTCCAGCGTAACTTTGGGTGGGAATGTCATTCAGCAGTTCGTAGGTATAAGAAATTGAAATCCGGAAAAATTTAGAGAAACGGGGTGAAATAAACTGGCAGACAGGTGGTCATGCCATCTGTACGGTAATCTTTGGTATAAAGCAGGATACGCTCGCCCACACGCGAAGGGAACTTCTCACAGAAAACATCCAAAGAGCGATGGGTCCGGTAACCTGATGACTTCACTTCGATTGGCACAATTTTGTTGCCACGTGAAAGCAGAAAATCCACCTCATAGTTTTTATTCCCGTTACCTGTCGGAAAGGTATAGTAATACAGCTTGTTGCCTGCCGCACGTAGCATTTGTGCCACCAGATTTTCATACACATATCCCATATTCGCCGCCAATTTGTCACCCAGAAGTTTCTGATATATGATGTTATCGGTATAAGTTTTGTTCCAGAAGGCCTGTGTCACAAAAAGTCCGGTATCAGCCATAAACATCTTGTATCGCCGGAAATCTTTGAACATCCCCATCCCAACTCCCGGATCATTGACATGATATGCCATGGTCACCACATGACTCTCCTCCATTTCAGCGATGGTCTCCGCCATCCGGTCGGATGTCTGTCCGTCAAGAACACCTCCTATCTGGAAGCGGTTGGCGTTACTGTTCAATTGGCTGGGGATTGCGGCAAATATCTTTGCGGCATTCCCGGAACTGTCAATATGTGCAAAGTCATTTGCATAAAGTTCAAGAATTTCCCTCTTGACTTCATCCACCTTGCTCAAATCATTATACTTGAGATAGGCATCAACCGCTTGTGGCATACCGCCAACCAGCATATACAGCCTGAGATCCCGCATCCACCTGCGGTGCACAGCGTCACCCATCGCCCGTTTCATCCCGAACGCCTGACGGATTTGGTCCGGTGTAACCTTGTTGCCAGTGGCCCAATAGAACTCCTCCAAATCCATCGGTAACAGTTCAACACCATGTTCCTCGCTGGGAATCAATATGTCCTTGACATTTTTCCGGATTGACACCAGCGATCCGGTCTCTATAAAGTCATAACGTCCGTCTTTCACCAGATGCTTGATGGCCTGACGGGCCCGTGGCAGAAACTGAACCTCATCGAAAACAATGACCGACTCCCTCTCCACAAGCGAAACATTGAAAATATTCTGTAACGACAGGAAAAAGAAATCCAAATCCAACATGTCATCAAACAACGCGTTCACCCGCTTGGAGGATTTTGAAAAATCAATAATGATATAGGACTTGTATTCCCGGCGTGCGAAGTCCTCCACCAAGGTGGATTTGCCGACACGACGGGCCCCCTTGATCAGAAGGGCACATGACCCTTTCCGCTCGTTCTTCCAGCGAAGCATTGTGTCATAGAGTTTTCGTCTAAAAATCATAATGTATTTACATTTTGGTTTTGAAATGCAAAAGTACTAAAAAATCAAAAATCCACAAATTTTTTTTGTAAAAATTGTCGATAATCCACAAATTTTTTTCTGGCAAATTGTCGATAATCCACAAATCTTGCCATTTTTCCTTCACACAAAAAATCGGAAAAAAATCAATCCCGAAACGCCGGCCATATCGGGATTTTGCGGATATTTGCATTTTAAAAAACAGTAAGATGGATTTGACCTTCCTGGGCACCGGAACTTCACAAGGCGTACCTATAATCGCCTGTCACTGCGATGTGTGCAAATCAGCAGACCCGCACGACAAACGGTTGCGGAGTTCCATGCTGGTGGAATATGCGGGCAAGCGGCTTGTCATCGACACCGGCCCCGATTTCAGGCAGCAGATGCTCCGTGAAGGGATAGAACATCTGGATTTTGTCCTGCTCACCCATGAGCATGTGGACCATACCGCCGGCATGGACGACATACGCTCCTTCAACTTCGCCCAGCATAAGGATATGGACATTTATGCCAATTCTCAGACATGCAGGGCGGTGACCAACACGTTCGCCTACGCCTTCACCCCGCACAAATATCCGGGGGTGCCGCAGTTCAGGCTCCACCCGATCGGGGATGCGCCATTTCATGTCCAGGGAATCAAAATCATACCCATACATGTCCTGCATCTGAAGATGCCTGTTCTGGGATACCGCATCAACGAAATGGCATACATCACCGACGCCAGCTTCATCGCCGAAAAGGAGCTGGAGAAGCTGCACGGGCTCAAGGTGCTGGTGCTGGATGTGCTGCGTAAGGAAAAGCACTACTCCCACTTCTGTCTGGCGGAAGGGCTGGAGCTGGTGGAGCGGCTGCGTCCGGAGCAGGCCTTTTTCACCCACATCGGACACGGCATGGGACGTTATGCCGAGGTGGAGCCGACACTGCCCCCTAACGTGCATCTTGCCTACGATGGGCTGAAAATCCATATTGATGATATCTGAAAAAACAACCATAAAGCCTAACTTTATGAAAAACATCTTTTTATCTTTTGCAATTCTGCTTATGGGATGCTGGGCGACAACCTCCGCACAGCAGTATTCCTCCTACGTTAACACAATGATCGGCACCAACGGCATGGGACATACCTTTCCGGGCGCATGCTACCCTTACGGCGCCATCCAGCTGAGTCCCGACACGGACACCATCCCTCACAACATTGCGGGAGAATATCAGCCGAGGGCGTATGAATACTGCACCGGCTACCAGTACCGCGACAAGAGCATCGTGGGGTTCAGCCACACCCATTTCAGCGGAACCGGCCATTCCGACCTCGGCGATTTCCTGGTTATGCCTTTCACCGGAGAGGTGAAACTAAACCCCGGTACAGCGGACAACCCTGACGTCGGCTACCGTCAGCGGTTCCGCCACGAGACGGAGGTGAGCCGTCCGGGCTACTATGCCGTCACACTGGATGACGACAATATACGCTGTGAACTGACCGCATCGCCGCATGTGGGGGCGCACCGGTACATTTTCCCGAAGGGGGCGGCACAGAAAATCATACTGGACCTGAACCACGCCATCTACAATTACGACGGCAAGGTGCTTTGGGCGCAGTGCGACGTGCTGGAAAACGGACGTCTGCTGCAGGGCTACCGCATCACCAGCGGCTGGAGCCGCACAAACTACACCTATTTCGCCATCCGATTCAGCAAACCAATCGCCCATTACGGCTGCCGCGATTTCGGCCGCACCGACTACAAGGGCTTCTGGAAACGCTTTGACCTCACCCGCGATTTTCCGGAAATGGGAGGCCGCAAGATGGTAACCTGGTTCGAATTCGCACCCGACGGTGACGACACTCTCGAAGTCTATTTGGGCATTTCCGCCACAAGCATGGCAGGGGCGCTGAAGAACCTTGAGACGGAGACCGCCCCGTACCGGACGGCAGGAAAGAACCTCTACCCGCACCGCCTTTTCGACATGCTGCAGAAACAGGCGGAATCGGCATGGGAGAAGCGGCTCTCCATCGCCGAGGCCAATGGCGGCAACGACGCCAAGGCCATGTTCTACACCTCGCTCTACCATGTGATGATCAACCCATCGCTCTATCAGGATGTGGACGGGAAATACCGCGGCATCGACCATGAGACCCATCAGGCGGAGGGCTTCACCAACTACACCGTCTTTTCGGTATGGGACACCTACCGCGCCCTGCACCCGCTGCTGACCCTGCTGGATCCGGATCTCGCCACCGACATCGTAAAATCATTTCTGGCCCATTACAGCCAGAGCCCGCACGGCATGCTGCCGGTCTGGAGCCATAACGGTAACGAGAACTGGTGCATGATCGGGTATCACGGGGTCTCCGTGGTGGCCGACGCGCTGGAGAAGGGTCTGCTGAAAGGCAGGGAGGCACAGGCGGTCGAGGCGATGCTCTCCTCCTCCAACGTGGCATATTACGATTTCACCGACATTTACAAGAAAATCGGATACGTCCCTGTGGACAAAAGCGCCAACGGCGTCTCCGTCACTCTGGAGAACGCCTACGAGGACTGGACGGTCTTCAACACCCTTTTCCATAACGGAAGGAAGACAGAGGCGAGCCTTTACCGGCAGCGTGCGCTGAACTACCGCAACGTGTTCGACCCGCGCATCGGGTTCGCCCGCGCCCGCTACAGCGACGGCAGCTGGAAGGAGCCGTACAGCCTGCTCTCCACCTACGGGGAGGGCTTCATCGAGGGCAACGGATGGAACTATTCCTTTTATGTTCCGCATGATGTTTCCGGCCTGATCAGGCAGATGGGCGGAGACGCCGCATTTGTTGCCAAACTTGACACACTCTTCACCATGCACATCCCGGACGCCTTTTTCGCCCAGACAGAGGATGTCACCCGCGAAGGGATGCTTGGCGGATACGTGCAGGGGAACGAGCCGAGCCACCACATCCCCTACCTCTACATGTGGACGTCGCAGCCCTGGAAAACCCAGTATTGGGTACGCGAAATCATGAACAAAATGTACCGCAACCACATGGACGGGCTCTGCGGCAACGATGACTGCGGACAGATGTCGGCATGGTACATTTTCAGCGCAATGGGCTTCTACCCCGTATGCCCGGGCAGCGGACAATATGTGATCGGCGCGCCGTACATGCCCTACCTTAAACTGCATCTTGGGAACGGCAGTGTATTGGAAATAAAGGCGCCGAAAGTGAGTGACAAGAACCGCTACATACAGTCCGTCACCTGGAACGGGGCCGCGTGGGACAAGGCCTACCTGACCCACCGGCAGCTCTCCGGCGGCGGAGTGCTGGAATTTGTCATGGGTCCGAAACCCAACACAAAACTGTTCCGCAACAAGGCCGACAAACCCTATTCCCTGACAGAATAAACCAACATGGTTATGGGGAAACGGCTGTTAGTACTTATATTGGCAATATGTCCCCTGCTGGCGGCAGCGCAGTCGCACAGCTGGGACGGACGCAATATTCCCTCAAGGGGAAAATTCCGGATATTGAACATCCTCATAAACATCATCTATGATGTGCATCCCGAAAAGGATCCGTGCCGAAATGAAGAGGTAATACGCTGGCCGGAGGCGACAAAGGAGGGGGTGAACAGTTCGTCTGTCCCGAATTTTCTGCTGCAGTTCATGGACACCTCATATATACCCGGAAAAAACAAGGGTGCCATTACCAGACTCTATGGGGAATCATCCTTCGACATGCTGCAGCTGACGGCCGACTATATGGTCATTAACCTTAAGGAAAGCCGCATTCTAAATGAGGCTGAGAGCTTTAGTTACAATCTTATTGCCGAAATAGCCATCGACTATGTCAACGCGACCGGAGGTTTCCGGACGCTTTACCGGCACAACAACCCCAAAGAATACATCTGGGACAAATCAGAACGGTTCGGATACACACAGGTGCTGTTCCGCAACATCACAGCCGCATACGGCGGCATCAACAGAGGGAGCGGATTCAGCGGCAAAAACCTGTGGGAAGCGACACTGAAGACCAAATACGGCGATTACATACTCGGGGCGAACGGCACCATGCAGTGCGTGGGCGCAGGCGATTTCTTCTCCAACCCGAGCAGCATCATCAAGCACGAACTGTCGCATTCGCTGTTCGGCGGCAACAGTTTCCATGCCTCCGGAGGAAACCACAGGGGCTCCTCCGAACTGATGCCTTTCCTGTCCGTACAGAAAGGCTACGGCCTGATGGGGGCGTCGGAATCGGGGCTGGTCAGCTGCAACGGCTACGAACGGTGGCGGATGCACTGGAAACATCCGGATGCACCGGACTACATCTGCGCCCGCAATGCGGACAACAGCGGGTTCCTGCGTTCCGACATCTCAAGGGAGAACGGTGCGCAAACCTTCCTGCTGCGCGATTTTGTCACCTATGGCGATGCGGTCCGCATCCGGCTGCCCTACAAAGGGAACGACAAGGCGTCAAACCAGTACATCTGGCTGGAGAACCATCAGGTGGGGTACAACGGAAAACTGGACTACCTGCAATATTCCAACCTTTATGACTGCCGTCCCAAAGGCACAGCCGGCATCTACGCCTATTACCAGGTGGGTCGCGATGTGCTGGAAGGCAGGGAACAGGATGTTTGGAACCCTGATGAAAGGGACAACCTGAGAATCATTTCAGCCGAGGGCTACTACAATTTTAATCTGCGCTTCACACCTGACACCGTATACAGGATCAACTGCGTGAACTATAGTAACCATAACTATGTGATGGTACGTAAGGCGGCAAATCCCTTCAACGGATACAATGACCAGGAGAACATGTTTTTTCCTGAGGAGGGAGACAACCGGCTGGGAAAATCCAGCGAACTCTCCATGTGGCGGAAAGTGGTGAACGGAAGGGCCGACAACGCCCTGCCCTCCCTTGGCGACAATCTGGATGCCTTCAGCAAACACACGAAAATCGGCATGTCCACCAACCCAAGCACCTGTAACACAAGAACCTATTACAATTTCATGGCCGGATGGGGCAGCAACTATGAGGAGAATCCGCGCAACCTCCGCACAACCTTCCTAAGCGGACTGAGCATAGAAATGATTCCGCAGAAGGACAGGAACATTCTGGTGCGCATACGCTGGGACGATTACGACATTACGGACGACGCCAACTGGACCGGCAACATCGCACTGAAGGAAAAGGCATTCCTGCAACCGCGACGCCACCTGCTGCTGACACAGAACCTGACACCCGAACAGCCTTATCGTGACAGTGTCACCGGCCTGTTTGCCCGGCCCACCCTGCTGACCTGCGAAGCGGGCTCCGAATTTGTGCTGCAAAGCCATTCCACCATGGAGATGGAGAAGGGAAGCCGCGTGCTGCTGAAATCAGGAAGCCGCTTTGAAATTGCGGAGAAGGCACTGCTGAAGATAGGCAAGGACTGCGTTTTCGAGGTGGAACCCGGCGCCCAACTTATTGTGCACCAGAACGGGAAAATCAAAAACATCTCCAACGGGAAACTGCTGCTGCACAAAGGGGTGAAGATTTTCAAATAGCGTAATGCTGCCGCCTCCGCACTGCGTGCGGAAATGTCATGGCTGTTCGACACCACTCCACAAAACATCACCATACATATCCACAACCTGTATAAAGAAGAGGAACTTGCCAAATCTGCAACTTGTAAGGATTTCTTACAAGTTCAACACGAAGGGGGGCGTGCCACCCAACGCCGCATCAAGTTTTACAACCTTGATGTGATTATCTCTGTCGGTTATCGCGTGAAATGAATAACAAAATTCATGTTAACAAAAAACACAATAATTCATAGCCATTCACGTTATAATAAAAAAGATAAACGTATGTGTACAATCTTACAGTGTGCCTATTCTGAAGAGGAGGCAAAGGAATTAACCTTACAGCGCGGACGTGAAATCAAAGATGGACGTGTGAAGCTCATTCCGCACGAAGAGGTGATGAATGATATGGAACAACTCTGCACAATTCTTTCCGGCAATATCAAATAATTTGAAACACGTTTCTGTTTTGGAACAGGATATTAACAGAGATTCAACTACCGAGAAAAACTCGGTAGTTCGACTTGAAGAAACAGAACGATACGAAGAAATGGTTCGCTTTCAACAGGATGGAGATGACGGCGGAGGAGCTGGTAGGAAATGTCTCATCATAAATCAGACAAAGGTTACCACATCCGTCCCATATTTTTTTTAAGAATCTGTTCCGCGTATTGGGAAAAGTGGTACTTTTGCAAAATTTAACACATAACCCTATCATGAATCATTGGATGACAAAATATACGGTTATTATTGAAAAAAATCCGGTCACTGGCTGCTACGTGGGCCAGTGCAAACAAATTCCGGAAGCGTTCAGCCAAGGCAGAACCGTGGAGGAACTCATGGCAAATATGAAGGAGGCGGTGAGCCTCGCCATTGAGTGCCGCGAGGAGGATTTGTCTTCGGAATAAATTATACATCAAGGTGATTTTCATCCTCTTCCCAATGTGCAACATTATTTTCAATATACCATGCAATGCGGTTCATTTCTGCCGTATTGCGTATTATTCGATCATAATAACGTGTTTGCCATGCAAATGGAATATTGTTTTTACGGGCAAAAACCGTGGTGGCTATTTTAATTCCACGCACAACGGACGCCAAATTTTTTGATTGTGGCGAAAAACGATTCCTAATCTTGTCACCATTGCACATTGTTGTTGTTGTTGTAGAGACGCAATGCATTGCGTCTCTACATTGAAATACAGCATTATAATCTAACGCATTGTATTCGTTGACATTAATAACAACAATCATATGAACATGATTCGGCATGATGACAAATGATGGTATTTCAACATTCATATCGGAACGCATCTGCGGTGTTATGACAATTTGTTCCGCCAAATATTTTCCCAACTCCGACAACCGCATTTCACCACATTCAATTTCACCAAAATAATTTTGGCGATACTGTGTGCAGACGGTAACAAAAAAACCACCACCTTCGTAACTGTGCCATTCGGCACGTGATGATGGTATACGGTATTTGTTTTGAAACCTATTTTCAGACATGTGTTTTCATTTTTATCATTTTATTAACGGATACATTTCCGTTATATTGTCTCAAATATAAAAAATCATGTTCCAACCTTCACAAGATGAACAAACCTTATATCAAAGCATTACTTCTTTGAGGTCACAATTTGTGACCTCATGCTGATTATCAGGTTCTTTCTGTTCCGCTAACAGGCCAATCGGGTGCTGAAAGATTAGCATTGAACCTCGGGAAAAAATGGTTAGCATTCAACAGGATGGAGATGACGGCGGAGGAGCTGGTAGGAAATGTCTCATCATAAATCAGACAAAGGTTACCACATCCGTCCCATATTTTTTTTGAAGAACCTGTTCCGCGTATTGGGAAAAGTTGTACTTTTGTAATTGATATGACCTTCCACGCTTCTCGTAAGATCAGCGCACCATGGAGGGTCTTCGAGTTTTTTGAAACAACTGATTTACATGATATATACTAAGCCGCCACTATCCATTAGGGAATAAGAGACACCTTGTTCGGAGGCGGCAACGAAAGCACTTATTGGTCTGGATATGAATCCTGTCGTTTTTGAGCTAAAATATATTTCTTATTCTTTATCAATATTAAGCATCACCTCAATCGGTACGGTACTGTCCATCACTCCAACGCGTGTGTCCGATGCGTGTCGATTTACACCAGTATAAGCCAGCGATGTATCTTCATAGCGGCGAAACTTTAATATTGCATCGTTCATTTGAGCTTTGTTGAAAACACCGATACGTAGCAAAAGGTCGAAATCATCTATATCCAAACCGGTAACACGTTTAAACAACGAAGGCTCCAACTTGCGGATGACATCCTCAAGACTTTCTTCACGGTAATCCGTAAGGTACATAAAAATGGGTATTCGTGTGGCGAACTTCATCAATTTTTCTTGAACCTCGCGACGTTTGGAACGGTATTCCTTCTCTTCGGCTGTGAGTTCCTTTTTCTTCTTGTGGTCACCAACTTCGCCGACCTCACGTTTCAGTTTCTTTATTCTCTCGGCTCGGTTGACAATACTTTCAATGATGTCGCTGCCCATCGCACGGAAGCCCTCTATCTTCATGATGGTGGCCAAAGCCTCCGGGTTGTCAAGTACCCGTTGCAGAGTGGTATTATCAACATTGACCAATTGTGCACTGTTCCATCGGCGAGCCAGCAATGTTCCACTGGTACCATTGTCTACAAAGTCAAGTATTTCGGTGGCATCCACCCGCTTCATTGAGCTGCCGTCGAATTGGAGGATGGGCAAAAAATTGATAAATTCATCCACCTTGTCGGTGATGCGGCGATTGCTGTCCACGTCCAACTGGTTGGCGTAGGTCACAATCTCGCGCAGGGCACGGTTAGGAGCAAAGTCGAACACATAGCATGTTGGTTTCAGTATGGTTTTCTTTGTAGGGTCGTCCTTGTCGGTAGACGTCCACGGACTTTGCACACGGAAAGCGGTCTGGAAATACGTTTCTGGACTTGAACAGTTGCGCAACATCAATAAGCCGCCCAGCGGACGCAACGTTACGCCCGTGGTCAGTTTGCCACAGGTCAGTGTGATAGTGCGGGTTTTCAACGGATTGTCGCCCATGGCTTCGCGTACCAGTCTGAGTGCATCCACACCGATACCTGCTTTGGTGCCGCTACAGTTGATAATGGTGTAGTTCTGATAAAATCCGTTGGCCGGACGCTGAAGCAATACTTCCATAGCATCACATGAAGCCACATTTGGCAAAAACCACATCGTATGAGCGCAGAGGTCAAGCAGACGGGTGTCCTCGAAGGGCAGAGCAGGTCGCACATTGAGCGGCGAACTGCCATCGCCAAAGATGGAGGCTTTGCCACGGATGATGTCGAGCCATTTCTGTACGGCTTTTTCATGTACAAATTTCTTTCCTTCTGCGCGGAAAAACTCATTCAGGTCGAAACCATCCATGTCCCATTGTTCAATCATGCCTCCAAGGTCTTGCGGCATCTGGTAGGTCATCATCACCATGGTGGGCATCTCCAAATAGGGGCCACCGATGGCCTCTTTCTGTGTTTGCTCATCTTGATAAGTCCAATTGAATATTTGGTTTTCCATAAACTCACCCGTGGCCAATGCACGGAATGGCGTGCCGCTGAGGTAGAGGTAATGGTTGCCAGTGATAGGCACATCCTCATCGTCCCAAGCGCGACCGCTTTCCACATCAATGCCGCTTTCGCTCATTACTTCGTCCTCTTCCTTCTGCCGTTTCTTGGCATCGACATCTCCAAGGTCGAGCAAACTTTTTGCGTTGTCGTTCCATGCTCCAAAATGATACTCGTCCAGCACAATCAAATCCCAATTGATGCAGTGAACCCACTCGTTTTTTGGCTTAATGTTTCCATAGCGGTCTCTGCCAAGGTAATCTTGGAACGAACCAAAAACCACCAACGGTTTCGGGGAGGATAGTGAAGGAAGTTCTTCATCCATGCGACTGCTGTAGTATCTCCATCCCTCAAAATCACGGTGGCGAAGCAGGTCGTCACGCCAAGAGTCCTCCACGGCAGGCTTGAAGGTGAGCACCAGAACCCGTTTTGCTCCCATGCGCTTGGCAAGTTGGTAGGTGGCAAAGGTCTTGCCGAAGCGCATCTTGGCATTCCAAAGATAATGGCTGGAACGATTAGGCTCTTCTTTATCCATTTTAGCAAAGTAGTCTGCTGTCTGTTTTACCGCCTGTTCCTGTTCGTCGCGCATGGTATAGTCAAGGTCGCGCACAGTTTCTATTTGTGTGTCACGGTGACGCACGGCTACGTAAGCCGCCTGTGCTTCGCGCAGCGAGCAGCGGCACCACTCACCGATGAGTTCCTTGCCCATACGGCGCAAGTACTCATGCAGGTCGTGGTCGCTGAAACTCTCGCCGCTGCCATCAGCATAAAAGGCGTTGTCGTGCCACAGAAGGTGGTAGGTTTTGTGTGGTTCGGTAATGGGATGTTGTTCATCAATGCGCTTCCGCACATCGGCGCGGGTGGTTTGCCCTATCTTTATCCATCCTGGGAACGATGTGTCGTCGTACATGTAGATTTGAGGTATGGCGCGCTGACTCTTTGGAAGGATTTGGTCTATTGTTTGCATAATTCTGTTTCTTTAGTTATTCCATTGGGCGAATCATGCTCTCGATAAAAGCAATTTCATCTTTATCCAAATCATATTTCTTGTATAGCATCTCGTCTGTCCATGGATGGGAGAAGTCTTGGAGAGGAACGAACTGATAAACCTTTTGAGTCGCATCTTGCGATATTTTCCTTAAAGAGACCATGAAACGAAAGAATTTAGTTTGAATGTAAGAAATCACATTGTTAGCTTCCCCTTTAGTTTCAAAAGGACCAATCAAGATATATGTTTCCGTACAACAGGTGCCTTTTAATCCTAAAATAGGTTTGTTGATAATCTGATGTGGATAGTCATCACCTGCATTATAAGCCTTTGTTATGTATATCTTGTATTTATTCACCCATTCAATATTTTTTTCAATTTTGGAATATTCAAAAAAAGCAGTTCCACCTCTTTGAAAAATAGTGATATCATTTTCCTCTTTATTATCATGTCCTTCCACATTTGTGGACAAACCGAAAGGACGTCTTGAACTGACTATCGTTGAAAAAACTGGTTCGTATTTTTTACTTACTTTTTCAAAGATGGACACTGCTTCGTTTCGTCTAACAAAAACATCATTATCTCCTATTTTCATAAAGCGAGTTGATTCTGAAATAGTACCATCTGTTGTATGGGTTACAATATGGCAGGAACCAATATTGTCTCTATCCCAAAGAAAATAGCAAACGCCACCCTTAATTTCAACACCATTTCCAAAACAGTCAGATGCATTCAAATAATCTTCTAGATGTCTAACTCTTTTATCCGAAATCATAGTTTCTCTAAATTCATCCAACCCTTTACCACCAGCAAACCAACGTGAAGGAATAATCATTACGAGATATCGTGGTGCTATTTTTTTTGATTGCTCTACGAAATGGTGATATATTGGCGTTGCACTTGCACCATTTCCACCATCTCCCATCTGATACGGTGGATTTCCTATAATTACATCGAATTGCATATCTTTTTGAAATATTTCTTTGATTGACTTATGTATAAAGGGGTAGGCGTAGGTCTCGTAGGCATCGGTGCGGAGGTACTCGCTCTGGCTGGCACCACAATGTTTGCAACGTCCTTGCAGGTTCCATATGTGTTGGCATCGCATATAGCGCAAATTGCCTTGTGCATTATCGAAACAGGTTGCAACACTATACTCGCCATTAGCTTGCTTGGAACAATAAAGTGTGCGGCGGCTCATCTCGGCAGTGAGGTCAGTGCAGGCAATGCCGAAGACCTGCTGGGTCATAATATGATCAATGCGCTGTTGCAAGTCGGGAATCTGCTCTTCCAGCCCTGCCAACAACCGTTTGGCAATTTCGCGCAGGAAAACACCGCTTTTGCTGCATGGGTCGAGAAAGCGCGTCTTACTGGAACGGAACAACTCCTGTGGCAGCAGGTCGAGCATTCGGTTAGCCAACTCTGGCGAGGTGAAGACCTCGTCGCTGCTCAGATTTGCCAAGCAATTGAGAATATCGGGGCTATATTTGTTCTTCATATCGATAAAGTTGGGTGTAATGCAATGGTGGATAACTGCGTACTGGTTCGTCAAAACTACACGCCTCACCCTGTTCGTCAAAGAGGCTGTACTGGTGACTTTGTGTAACCAGAAAATCAAATTGGAAGTCACGCCGTGAGAACTGCATGTTGCCGGCAATGGGTGTCCACTCACAGAAAACTATCAATTTGTTTTCAATTGTGCGGTAAGTCAGCGCATCGCCGCAGATAATATTCTTGTTCAGCATATATCGTAGACTCTTCTCATAACCGCAAGTGTAATTCTTATTTCCTGTTTGTCTGATTACCTCGGAGAACAGCCGTTCTCGGCAAGCTTCAGCATTGTCGGAAAGAATGTCAATGCCATAACAGGAGCCTACAGCAATCAGACTCTTAAACTCCCATTCCATTTGAGATTTAATGTCATGCAAAAGGGAAAGTTTACGGCGCAAAATTTCGATAAGGAAATTGCCGTCGCCGCAGGCGGGCTCAAGAAAACGGCTGTCGAGCCGGAACGACTCGTCGCGCACTAAGTCGAGCATGGCGTTCACCTCGCGCGGATTTGTGAACACTTCGCCATGGTCAGCCACCCTCTGGCGGCTTTTAATCTGTTTTGTGTTTTCGTTGTCAGGCATAAAAAAATCGTGGAACTTTGCTTATGCCCACTTAGGTGTTCCACGACCTGCCTGACAAATAAGTAAAGCCCACGATTTCTCGTGAGCGCTTACCCCGTAACATTGTCAGGACTTGTTTGTGGAACTTCAAGTGAGCAAGTTAGAGCGAAAACGCTTTTTTGCTAATATGTCAAATTATCTGTTTGTTATGTTCTATATGTTTTGGTTTTAAGTTGGTTAAAATCCTTCTATTGTTCTGACTCTGGCAACAACGAGACTATTTCCTTTTCCAATAATGGCAAGTTGTTGACAATGATATTCCAAATATCCGCTTATCCATAAATCCTAAATTTTGTCGCATTGAGTTCCTGAATAAAGTAGGGATTCTTTAAAACGTCCTCATTAACAAGATCAACATCTCTTTCCAGATTATCCTCCAATGCAAACCGCAAATCCCAAATGTTGTCACCAAACGCCAACGGATTATCAAAAGGCTCGTATTGTACCAGAATATCCACATCGCTCTCCCTGTTGAAACGGTCGGTCAGCACCGAGCCGAAAAGATAGGCTGTTTTCACCCGATGCTCCTTCAAAATCCGGATGACATTCGGGAGGTATGGCATAAAATCCGGGTGTACTGTGTTAACATTCATTTATATGTTTTGGTATTAAATTGGTTAATTGTTACTTATTTATCAATATCTTTATTTGTGCAACAAATGCTTTGGCCTGTTGCATCAGATTATTCGTGTCCTGCTGATTGCATATTACAAAATCATCATAATCACCTGCTATCAGAGCCTCTTTGCTCTCATTATCCCATTGCTGTGTCATATAGCAATCCCTTCCCTCATTACATTTGAATAAAATGGTGTGACATACGGACGGTTTTTCCAAAGCTTCTTCAAATATATTTTGGGGCTGATGCTGACACCCGTCTGTCCTTCAAGTAAAAACAACAAACCGCAAACCTCCGATTCCCTGTCCAAGGACATTTTGTCTCCGGATAACAGAACAAGCAGGTCAATGTCGCTGTCGGGTCGCGCATCGCCGCGTGCCTCGCTGCCGAACAAGATGATTTCCGCATCTGGTTCAATGGAGCGGATGACCTCTCCCGCTTTTTTTACAATTTCCTTGCGATTCATTTATATGTTTTGGTTTTAAGTTGGTTAAAAATCCATTGAAAATAACGTAACCCTTCAAATATTATTGCGCGTTCTGACACTAAAAAAGGATGACAGATCAATTTTCACCGCAGCACCTCCTTCAGCACCTTGTGCGACTGGATGCCGGAAACCGCCGTCGTGACATGGCGGGAATAATAGGACAGCAGGCACTCAAGCATCGGGGCGCGGAACGGGGCCGGAAGCACCTCCGCAGCCGTATCCGGGAAACGCAAATCCTCCGTCCAGCGGGGGATCCAGGCGGAAAGCGCAGCCTCCGCATCACTCTTCACCGGCATGAACCGCGCCGTCTCCACATTGAAAAAGGGAGTATCCTCCGAATAGTTGTTTACAGGGGTGCAACCCAGATAATGGGTCATGCGCCACAGGAATCGCAGATGAAAATCTGGTACAAAAGGCTTCTCCTCAAAACGCCGCAGCGATTCCTCCACATAATCGAACAGCTCCGCATCGGGAGGCGCCGACTGCAAAATCCTGTACAGCGCCTCATTCAGGAACATCCGGACAGCGGATTTCAGATAATCGAAGGAGCGCATGCCTGGCGCATGCTCCAACTCCACCGACTTCAGGTAGTCCATTGTCCCGTTCCGGCAGCGTTCCGCCTTCAGATCCACCACCGCCAGCGGCTGCATTTTCACCCATTGGCCCCTCTTCTCCCTTTTTAGCGAGGTATAGGTCAGGAAGGAGCGCATCCCCTCAGCCGTGGTATAGACATGGAAAACCGCCTTGTTGTCGGCAATGGGCGTTTTGTGCAGCACGATGCCTTTCGTCCGGTACATCATAGACGCTCCAGAAATCCTACCATTTTGGCCATTGCCCTTCCGCGGTGGCTGATACGGTTTTTCTCCGAAGCATCCATTTCGGCAAAAGTCTGGCCATACCCTTCGGGCAGGAAAATGGGGTCATACCCGAAACCCTCCACGCCGTGGCGTTCCAGTGTCATAAGTCCCTCCACCTTGCCCTCGAAAAAGTAGGTGCGCCCATCCAATATCAGGGCGACGACCGTACGGAAACGGGCCGTGCGCTGTTCCAAAGGGACATTCTCCAGCTCCGCCAGCACCTTGCGGACATTGTCGTCAAAACTGCACCCCTCCCCGGCATATCGTGCCGAATATACTCCCGGACGGCCGTCCAACGCATCGATTTCCAGGCCGGTGTCATCGGCGAAACAGTTGCAATGGTAACGCTCATGCACAAACTGCGCCTTCTGCAGCGCATTGCCCTGCAGCGTGTCGGCGGTTTCGGGAATATCCTCATCACATCCCAAATCCGAAAGGGAGCGGACATGGATACCGGCAGGCAGCATCGCCTGCACTTCGGAGACTTTGTGCCGGTTATGGGTGGCAAATATCAGATCCATCTTCATTACGCTTTAAAAAACGCTGCAAAGATAGTTGAAATCCCCCAACAATTTCACGCGAAACGCATAATTATTTTCCGGTCCGCACCCTCAATCCTGTACAGGTGCTGGTTGGTGCCGGGCGATTTCAGCCCTCCGCGCTCGCGGAGATAGGGGCCTGTCTTTACGAAATCGAACAGTTCAAGCCGCTTCGGGAAATCGTACTGCCCGGAATACCAGGCCGTTTTTACACGATAATGTTGGCGCAGGTGTGCAGCCAGCCGCTCCAGTTCCGCCAT
Organism: uncultured Bacteroidota bacterium; assembly: GCA_902774175.1. Taxonomy (GTDB): domain Bacteria; phylum Bacteroidota; class Bacteroidia; order Bacteroidales; family WCHB1-69; genus UBA1195. The sequence goes on along the minus strand of CACYHG010000006.1, from coordinate 16,020 downwards.
CTGCCCGTCGCCGCCCATAAAGCAGAAACAGGTGATCTGCGTCCCGTAACGCGCCATCAGACGGTCGATCTCCGCCTCCGTCAGCGGTATGCCGGTATCCTCCCAAAGGTGGGGGCTGTGGCATCCCTGACAACGGTTCGGGCAGTTGGTGATGTTGACCGCCAACGTCACCTCGTCAGGAATCTCCTGAAAGACAATATCGTAATTATAATACTTCATCCGTAACCTTGGAATAGAAACGGCGATGGGCCTCCTTCTGCCGTGCCTCGGAGAAATTGGTCACCCGCTTCATGTATCCGATGACGCGGGTCAGGTAATCGACATGGGTGCTGTGGCACTGCGGGCATTCCTTCAGATAGCGTTTGTCTATGTGGCCGCAATCGTTGCAGATGGTATTGGGAATATTGAAGGTGAAATAGTTGCATCCCTCCATGGCGGCCACGCGGAGCAACTGCCGGTACTGGCTTTTGCTCAGATGCTCCTCAAGGTTCATGTGCAGCGCGGAACCGCCGGTCAGGTGCTGCACATAATGGCGGCCATGCAGCCGGAACTTGTCCAGCACATTCAGCGAATCGTCCTCAACAATGTAGAAATAGCTGTTGTAGCAGTCGCGGTTCACTTGGTAGCCGTCCTCCCTGTCCCACTTGGCATGCTTGACACCCACATTCTCGGCAGGAATCATCTCGCAGTTGAAGAGCAGATCCTTTTTCCGGTAGCGGATGTTGTAGCGTTCAATCAGACCCAGAACCTCCTCCACAAACTTCCGGTAACGTTCGTTGTCGTTGATGGGGATGCCCAGATATTCCGCAGCCTCAACCAACCCGTTTATGCCCACCGTCAGGTATTGCCGCGACATGGCGATGTAACCGGCATCGAACAACGGGAGCATTCCCTTTTCGTTCAAATATTTGAGGTTCTCGTTGTAGGCAATCTGCACCTTGTGCACCAGATCCACAATCCCCTCCAGAAACTGGAGATATGGAACATCCTGCTTGTGCGCATATTGGATGCAGCGGTTCAGGTTGATGGTGAGCACGCTCTTCGACCCGGTGGAGACGCCGCCGGCACCCAGCGTATAGCTGAAACCGTTGTCCTGAATCTCGTTCCTCAACCGGCAGCAGCTGCTCAACGAATCGGCATTGTCGCTTACATAGGTGAAAAAGGAATGTCCTTCGGCATACATCTCTGCCGTGAAATCGGCATATTCCTGATCCAGAATGTCCCCGTCCTTGGAGAGCAGCGCCATTGTCTCCACGGGGAAGGTCAGCACCGATTTGGTCCGCTCCCTGTTGAACCAGCGCATGAACCGCTTCTGCAGCCAGTTCAGCGAATCCCAGTCCGGCCTGCTTCCGTCCGGGAAGCGGAACTCCGAAAAGAGCGACTGGAAATAATAGCTGTCATAATAGGAGATGTTCCAGAAGACGGACTGGTAGTTCCGTGCTCCACAGGGCTGGTTTATGGAATAGACCACCTGTTCGAAACAGTCCGTAATCATTTTATCAACCGTTCTCTGCTTGACAGACAGATCCACAATGCGTTCCGGATCCTTGTAATAGTCCGCACCGTACTCCAGCCCGATAAAATAGTTAAGGTACATCAGGAACTCCGGCGTGGCGCAGGCGCCGCTCAACATGCTGGAGACCATGAACACCATATTGATGAAACCTCCGCAGAACGATTTGAGGTTGGTCGGCTGCGTGGCGTTGCCCCCAATGCCCTTGGTGCCGGCCAGCAGCCACGGATACATGGTGATGCTGGCGCAATAGTTGGCCATGCTGGTCTCATCGTTCTTATAGATGAAATGGTTGTTCAGCAGATGGAGATACTTGTCCGCCAGCTCCTTCCCATACATATCCTTAATGCGGTCGCTCAGCATTCTGCGGTTCAGCCGGATAAAGCTGGACTTCGGCAGCTCGCCTATCAGTGTGGCGATGTTCTTCTTCTCCACATTGGCGTTAGCGTCGTACTTGCTGCCGGTCGCCGCATTCTTCGCATTGCAGTAGTTGATCAGGAAATCGACCTTCTCCTTCACCTCACGGTCCTCATAATGCTTCTGCCGGTAAAGGATGTAGCCCTTCGCCACCTCGTAGTACCGCTCGGCCATCAGAGCCTTCTCCACCTGGTTCTGAATATCCTCCACCGAAATCCCGTCATAGATGTCGAGACGGCCCAGAATGTTGGTCATCGCCTCCTGCGAGGGGAATGAACCGTTGGCCACAAAGGCCTTGGTCACCGCATTACGGATTTTCTCCATGGAAAAGGGTTCCCTTTTCCCATTGCGCTTGATAATGAACAAATCGTCAATCATACTTGTTTTTTAAACAGTTAAACATACGACTCACGGGAAAAGGATATCATAGGAACCTTTGCAGTACTTTTATCCCGAAAGCTGCGAAATTGCGAATGCAGGCAGGTCTTCTGGCTTGTCCCAATTTTCGCCGTCTTCCCGACGCACACGCGTCAGTGACTTGTGGCGAAAATCTGTTCCGGGACTTACAGCTACGGGAATAGCTCCTGATTTTCACAGGATTCCCTATTAATCCTGACGGAACCTGAATTCAATACAAAAGTAAAACAAAAGTGGGAATGCGCCACCGATGGAGGCCATTTTATTTTTCAACAATTGGAAACGGAAGGGAAATCAGAGCGTCAGGAAGGGATTTCCGTTCGGGTTGTTCATAACTTCCGACGCAGCCGCCCCACCCCACTCCTTCATCCCGCACCTCCTCCACCAATCGGTTCCACAGCGGTTGGGGTGACTTTTATGGAATCAATTCCAAAAAAGTTATGACTTTTGCGGAATCAAATCCAAAAAAGTTATATTTTTGCATTCCATAAATAAATGCAACTATCTTAAATTCAAACCGTAATCTTCAACCCTTTCTCTGAAATGAAGTTCTTGATGTAACAAGCTATATCTTGGGATGAAACATCGTATATGGGTTCAAGAAGAGAGAATTCGTCAGGCTTGTTGAAATAGTTTTCATTGATAAGAATGCTGTAGATGGTTTTGGAATGGACCACATGCCGCGAAAAACGGCAGGCATAGGCCACGCCCTGTGCCAAATCGAATCCCTCCCTCAAAAAAGAGTAGATGTCGTAATAGTCGCGGAAAGCACTTCGCACAGTTATGGTAAAAAGTTTCATGCCAAACAACTCCTGTAGGGAAGGAGTTACAATATTGTTGTAAACAAATCCCTTGCCCAATTCAGGAACCGCATTGTCAGGACGGAAAAAGGAGAGTTTCACCCCGCCATCCACAAATATCTGAAAATGTTTGCTGCTCAAAAATTCCCTCCTGCAATTCGGATATTTTTCACATATTGCATTTGATATGAATGAAAAATCAAGCATGGGACGTTCTTTTCTTGTTCCCAAAAGTTCAAAGTCCAAATCCTCGCTCTTGCGATGCATCATCTGTATAGCCTGTGCCGTACCACCACACAGATATAGACCTTTGATGGCATCAATCTGTGATATGGCTTCAAACACCGGTACGGTTTCAGCCTTCAATCCTTGCTTCCAATTTTGGTTTTCCATAGCGTTTCAGGTATTTGTCGGGATTGTGGATATTGAAAAACATTGCGGCCAGCAACCAGTTGATAATGTCATAATAGGCTCCTTGGGAGACAAGACGTTCCCGCCACACACGCCGGAGGTATGACATGGAATAAATATCCAGCAGCAGGTGTAAATCCTCGAATTCGAGATAAATCAGGGCCTTTTCAACCAGCGTTTCATCATCAATTTTCTTTGGATTTTTGGCATATGACCATGCACAGCCCGCTTTTTCAAGCTGCTGCCAAAGGGATTGTTTCTTGCTTTCCAATGCCTTGTCCATGGGTTGCCGTTTTTGGTAAAACGCATCCAACCGGTTTATATTGCTTTCCACGAAAAAAATCATCCCGCACCTCCTCCACTAACCGGTTCCACAGCGGTTGGGATGACTGAAACTAAAGCAGGCCGCAACATGTTGCGGCCTGCTCATTATGTGTGAAGTGCGTGCAATTAGCACAACTCGTGGATCACGAGGCCGGAGCGGAGTTTCGGCTCGAACCAGGTGGTCTTCGGAGGCATGATGTTGCCGGTATCGGCAATGTCAATGATCTGCTTCATGCTGACGGGATAGAGGGCGAAGGCAACCTTCATCTCGCCATTATCCACGCGGCGTTTCAGTTCGCCGAGGCCACGGATACCGCCAACGAAGTCGATGCGCTTGTCGGTGCGGAGATCCTTGATGCCAAGTACTTTATCCAACACGAGGTTGCTGAGGATGGTCACATCCAGCACCCCGATCGGGTCGTTGTTGTCGAAAGTGCCGGGCTTGGCGTTCATCTTGTACCAGTGGCCGTCCAGATACATGCTGAACTCGTGCAGCTTGGTCGGCTTGTAGATGTCCGTACCCATATCCTCCACAGTGTAGGTTTCACCGACAGCAGCGAGGAACTGCTCCTTGCTGAGGCCGTTGAGATCCTTCACAACGCGGTTGTAGTCAATGATGTTCAGCTGGTTGTCCGGGAAAATGACGGTCATGAAGTAGTTGTACTCCTCCTTGCCGGTGTGGTGCGGGTTCTGCTCCTTCTTCTCCTGACCGACCAGAGCGGCGGCGGCACTGCGGTGGTGGCCGTCGGCGATGTACATGGCGGGCACCTTGGTGGCGAACAGCTCGACCAGCTCGTCAATGAGCTTGCGGTCGTCAATGACCCAGAAACGGTGGCCGAAACCATCTTCCTTGGCAACGAAGTCATAGACAGGCTTTTTGGCGGTAACGGAAGCCACAATCTCATCGATGCGGGCCACTGCCGGATAGGCGAAGAATACAGGCTCCACATTGGCATTGGTGATACGGACATGCTTCATGCGGTCCTCCTCCTTGTCCTTGCGGGTAAGCTCATGCTTCTTGATAATCTTGTTCACATAGTCCTCGCTGTAGGCGCAGGCCACGATGCCGTACTGCCATTTGGCGTTGGCATCCTTCGGGTTCATGCTCTGGGCATAGACGTAGAGTTTCTCCTCCTCGTCCTTGACCAACCAGCCGAGGTCCTTGAACATGTTGTAGTTTTTTACCACCTGCAAGTAAACCTCAGGCGAATGCTCGTCGGTGCCTTTGGGCAGATCGATTTCAGCCTTGGTCACATGAAGCAGGCTGTAGGGGTTGCCCTCGCATTCCACGCGGGCCTCTTCGGAGTTCAGCACGTCATAGGGACGTGAAGCCAGTTTTTCCACAATGTCCACCGGTGGGCGGAATCCTTTGAAAGGTTTGATGATGCTCATAATGATATTCTGTTTTATTTTTTAATATTCCTATATATAATATAATGTATAAAGCATGGCGGCGCAGGAGAGCTCCACGCCTGCAGCCGCAACCAGCCTATTCGGCGCTTAACATGACCGGCATGGCCAGCATCAGAATCTTCTCCGGAGCGGACTCCTCATCCTCATACACAGGAAACATCAGTCCGGGCCCTGTTGAATGGGAAAGGGTGAACATTATTTCAGGAGTGTCCAGATTGCTCAAGAACTCCTGCAGGAATTTGGAGCTGAACCCGATGTTCAGATTCTCACCGCTGAACTGGCAGGGCATTGTCACCACCGCCTTGTTCGCCAATTCCCTGTCCTCAGCCGAAAGGGTCATTTCAGTTTCAGAAATGGAAAGCCGCACCTGGTGTGTGGACTGGTTGGAATACATGGCGATATTTCTAAGCTTCTGCAGCCATTGCATCCTGTCCACACGCAGGACACTCGTATTGTTTTTCGGTATCACCGAAGCATAGTTCGGATAGCGGCCCTCAACCAATTTGGAGATTACCGTCAGGGACTGGATGGTAAACGACACTTGTGAGGCGTTGAAATTGATGCGGATGTCGCCTTCAACCCCTTGCAGCACGTTTTTCAACTGTAGCAGCGGCTTTTTCGGAAGTATCAGCGACTCATCCATGCCAGTATCCTCACACCGGCATTCGTACTTGACCATACGATGCCCGTCGGTGGCCACAAAAATGATTGAATCCTGCTTCACCTCACACAAAATGCCCGCCATGACCGGCCGGATGTCCGGCGTGGCAGTGGCGAAATTGGTTTTGGAAATGGCATTGCACAGGTAACCGACCGGCATGGAAAAACTCTTCTGGTCCGACATTTCAGGATTCTTCGGAAATTGCGCGGCATCAAAGCCCATAAAACTGTAATGGGCGTTATCGGCAACAATTTCAATGTTCCCTTCATCAGAAATTGTAAAGACAACCGGCACATCGGGCAGAGTCTTCAATGTTTCCACCACCAGTTTGGAAGGGATGGCAATACTTCCCTCACCTTCGGCCTGCGACAGTTCCACCCTGGAAATCATGGTGGTTTCCAAATCGGTCGCAGTTAAACACAACTCCATGCCCTTAATTGTGAAGAGTATGTTCTCCACAATGGGAACACTTTTGTTTGTGATGATTATACCACTGATGTTTTGCAGGTTCTTGAACAGCAATTGGCTGGATACAATAAATTTCATCATGTCTTAATTCGCTTTATTTTGATTTGCAAAAATAACAAATAGTTGCATACGCAAAGACTGTTTGCCGGAACTTTTTTTCATCCCCAGACAGTGTCATTTCCCCTTGTGCCTGATAACCGCCAACACGGTATAGCACAAGATTTTTATGTCCATCAGAAGCGACATGTTCTCAAGATAGACCATGTCGTAGCGGAGACGCTCTATCATTTCGTCCACATTCTCAGCATAACCGTATGTCACCTGCCCCCAAGAGGTCAGGCCGGGCTTAATAAGCTGCAACAGACGGTAATGGGCAGCCTTCTTGACTATCTGGTCGATGTAGAACTGCCGCTCCGGACGAGGCCCCACAAGCGCCATGTCGCCTTTCAGCACATTGAAAAACTGCGGAATCTCGTCCAGGTGGGTTTTGCGGATAAAGACCCCGAAATGGGTGATCCGGCTGTCGTGTTCACTGGAGAGCTGCGGCCCCTCCTTTTCAGCATCAACATACATCGAGCGGAACTTGATGATATGGAACGGCCTGCCACGATAGCCGACCCGTTCCTGCCTGAACAGTATGGGACCTGGGGAGGAACATTTCACCCCAAACGCCAGAAAAATGTACAGGGGAATGCAAAGCACTATGCAGAGCAGCGAAATGACAATATCCCCTATCCGCTTGCATATTTTCTGTCCCACCGGCATGAAATCGAGCTGCATCTCTATCAACGGCTCATGATACACCGCCGTACTGTTGACTGCGCCGATCAGATAGTCTGAGGTGTGCGGGAAAATCTTTATCAGCAGATTGGAAGGTTCCAGATTCGGGAAAATCCGCCCAAGAATCAGACGGGTGTCATCCCCGACCGCCACCACCAGCTCCTCGACCTTGAATTTCCGGATAAGTTCCGGAATCGCCTCATAGGTTCCCAAGCACGGCAGCAATCTGGAAATCTCCGTCGTATCCTCCCCGTTGGCTGTAACATAGCCGATCAGTTTTGTGCCGGAATGCTGACGCTGGTTCTGCAACGCCTCGTAATAGCGCACCGCATCCTTTCCGCCACCCACCAGCAGAGTCGGAAACTCCAGCTCCCCATTGTGAATGCGGTTGTTTGTGATGGTAATGATAATCAGGCGGAACAGATAGGTCCATCCCAACTGCAGGGCAAAGAGCAGCACAAAGAAACGTATATAGTCGGTCGGATGCTCGATGTAATCGTCCAGCATGATTACAAAAAAGAGGATAAGGGAGCCTATCAACACCTGGCGTATTGTGGAGACCAGCTCCTTAAGCCTGGACTTGCGGTAAATTTTCCGGTATGAGCTGCACAGGGCATAAAAGATAAGCCAGCAGAGCGGAATCACCGAAATGTCCAGATAAAACTTCCAGTCGTGGACGGTCTGGTCTATCACATACCGCCATCCTGACTCTCCGAAGAAGAAATATTTCCGCCAGATGAAGAAACAGGCCGTCGCCAGCACCGCAGCCAAGGCGTCGGCAAGCACATAATATACCGTTTGTCGCTTTTGATTTATTACCGCCATTACATGTTCACGATTTTTATGTTATCAAACAGGAAAACTGCGGAATCAGAAACGGACTTCACCGCCTTAAAGTAAACCTTGTATTTGGATACCAGACTGTTTCCGTTCACCGCCTCGGTCAGATTGATGTATATCTTCCGCCAGTTCCGCTCATTCGGCTTGCCGGTCCTGTAAACACCGCAGATGGGCGACTGGATGTTATGCCCGTTCAACTGGTAATAGATCCCAACCTCCATGTTCTCGGACATGCAGTAGTCCAACTCCATAAAAGTGTAGGTGCGGTGTCTTTCCAAAAGCGAATTTGTCTCCACCTCAAAATAGTTTTCTCCCGAACCTAATGTAATCATACCGGCATAATGGTTCGGCTCACCCGCAATAACCAGCAAATCGCGGTTATCCCCGCTTTTGGACATCCCCTTGCTGGAATCCATAGCGGTGAACTTGACTCCCGCATCCTCAAAATTCTCCTTGAAATCAAAACTGACTGTCGTATGGTAGGAAAAGGACGGGCGCAAGGTGTCACACCGCCTCCTCTCCAACTGCGGATAACAGATGTACGAGGTATAGAACGGATAGATAGGCCGCAGAGAGGCAATGCCGTTCTTCTTGATACCAGCCTGCAACTGCACCTTCACATCACCGGAAGCCAATACCGGAATTGTGGCAGGCAGCTCATAAACCCCGATGTTTTTCCCGTCAACCGTCACCCAGACATCGGTAATGTTGGACGATGCGGAACCCTGCGCGGCATAATTGGTCACCAGAGATGCGCTGTCCACATGGATATAGGCTGGCACAGACATCTTTTTTTCACATGCCGACCCCGCCAGCAGCAGTCCCAGCAGAAGGCTCCAAAACCCATACGATTTCAATCTATTTGCCATCATTATGTCTATATTAATAAAATGTAACGCAGATTTCGGGATATTATTGCAATAAAAGCAAAAACTCTTTACTTTAATAATGTGTACTACTTTTTTCTTACATTTTCATTGTTTTGTACTAATTAATATATACAACTTTTTTTAAATATGTTACAATTAAATATACTATTCTGTAAAAAAACCAGTATCTTTGCAACATGAAAATTAATAATATCCACATTGGTCAAATCATCAAGAAACTGGTAAGCGAAAAATACAGCAGCTACGCATCATTTGCCAGAAGTATTGGCAAATCAAGACAATGCCTGCATACGCAGATCTTTTCAAAGCAAAGTCTGCAGACAGAACTGCTGGCCAGAATTTCTGAAGAACTTAATGTAAATCTGTTTGAATATTACAAAGATGAAGAAAACAATGTAAACGAAAAAAATGACAACACGAAAATCAACTTTACCGTACACTTCGAGACAACCCAGGAGGAATTGGAGAAAACAGGCATCCTTGACCAATTCAAGGATATGATCCAGCAGAAAATCGCTGAATAAGGAACCGCATCCATCCTGCAACTTGCGTGCGCGGCAACCGTAGACAACACGGGGCGGATTCTCCATGCCTTGTCGTTCCGCACCAAATCCCTCTCTTTGTTTCCCATTAACACTCATCAAACTGCATCCCTACAAAAAAGAATCCCTTAAATTCCAATTAATGATTCTATTTTTTTGTATCTTTGTGGGTGCAAAGGAAAACATTTTTCGTTGCAAAAATAATAATTTTTCTAATACGGTGAATAGATTTTCGTTGATTTATTTTGAAAATTATTACTAATGACTATAAGTGAGCGGCTTAGAGAGTTTATAAAAAGCGAAAAACTGAGCGTATGCGAGTTTGAACGGATGATTTCAGCGGGAAACGGCTATGTTTCCCGCATCAAGAACAGCATCAAACCGGGTCGTTTGGAATTAATTTCGTTGAAATTTCCACAACTGAATCTGAACTGGCTTCTGCACGGTGAAGGCGAAATGCTTCTAAAACCGAACCTGCACGAAAGCGCCGGCACCTATACAGCGCTGCCCGCACGCAAAAAAACAGCGGAAGATAAGACAACGGAAAACCTCAAACATATCATCCGCGCCCTGGAACAGGACATCGGACACCAGCAGCAGACCATCGACTATTACCGGAAACTTGTGAACGATTTGAGCAAATAAAAAAAGGATGCCTGTGCATCCTTCCGGTGGTTCGTGGCAGATTCGAACTGCCGACCTCTTGCGTGTGAAGCAAGCGCTCTGAACCAGCTGAGCTAACGGACCTTATTTAGGTTATCGGTGATCCGTAGCGGACTTGAACTGCTGACCTCTTGCCTGTCAAGCAAGCGCTCTAAACCAACTGAGCTAACGGATCGTTAAAATCGGATGCAAAAGTATACAATTTTCAAACATGAAACAGCACTTTCATCTATTTTATTTTTATGTGATTAACTATCTGATTTAAATACATTTATATGGGTTTTGCCGCTTACGCCATAACCATTTTTGAGAAAAAACAGCCGCAAAAGGGGAAAGTGTGTTTGTTTTTCTGCTACTTTTGTAGCGACATTTGAAACATAACTGTTATGAAACATGTATTGGTCGGCCTTTTGGCCGGAATGATGGCAATATCCGGATTGTCCGCACAGGAAAACAGCGGCAACAGCCGGCGTTGGGAACAGGGCAAACTGACTTGGGATGACTTCACAAAACAGGAAAACGGGACAAAAACCTCCGCATCCCTCTATTATTTCATGACCTGCAACACGGCACACCTGAAAATTAATGACACTATGGTCAACCACCTTGTGGTTGAAACCTACATCGACCGCGATTCCTCAACGGTGAATGACACAAACGACCGCGAACTGCGCTATCAGCAGGTGGTTTTCAACTTGGTGGAGTTGAAGAGCAGGGAACTCCAACAATCTTTGAACAGACTGCGCAAACAGACTGAGATAGACAGCTTTCTCCGCGATGGGGCAAGCCGGTTGGAGAGGGAGGTTGAAGCGTTCAGAACAGTCTCCAGACAAGGTGCCGACAGCATGGTCGTCAGACGATGGGCGGACAGCGTTCAGATGTTGCTGGACAAAACACCGAACAACATGGAGTCCATCCCGGCATTCAGACCCGCACTCTTCGGATTCGGCGCCGATGTCGGAGTCGGATACCACTTCATCACCGGCGATCTTGGAGAGAAGCTGAAGGGCGGCCCAAATGTCCAGATTGGTGTCAACTTTGCACTGGGACGCTCCGAACTGCTGCTCAACGCCTGCCTTGGAGGCAGCAAGGTAAGGAGGGATTCGGTTTATTTCAGCGGGGAAAAATGGAGCGCAACCGACCATCTGGAATTCTGCCAGCTCTCCGCCTCCTACGGATTCCGTCTGCTGGACCGGAAACATTTTCAACTGACCCCGTTTGTCGGATACGGGTACAATGAAATCTCCACAATTTCCGGACAGGACGATGAGATTAAGCACAAGGAGAAGACCGGAGGGTTCCTTGGCGGGGTCTGCCTGGACTACAAGCTGCGCACAAGTCTGAGTTTGATCCCAAGCTATTTGAAAAACAAAGAGATGTACACTGTCTCATTACGGACAAAACTATATGTGACACAAACGGACTTCTCCGATTTGCCGGGCGGATACATCTTTAACTGCGCACTGATGGTGAAAGTATTTGACCGGTTTATCCGACTGGACTGAAAAAATAAAGAGGGGGACTTAATCCTCCTCTTTTTTCTCCCACAGGTCTATGTCGCCTAACCGCTTGTTGTGAAACTTGTATTCAAGCAGCTGGTAGTTGGGCATTGCCCGCAGCCCGAAACGCCGTTTCAACTGCCATTGCCAGCGGAGGTGCCTGCTGAAAAGGCCCTTTTCCAGATAGGCGTATATGAACGGGTGCACTTGTAGTGTCAATCTGTTCTTCTGGTAATTGCGTAAAAGGAATTCAAGATTCTGATAAATTTCGTCAACAACCATTGTGGCCGGCTTCACCTTACCGCTGCCATGGCATGAGGGACATTTCTCCAACAGGTCGGTGTTGGTCTCCGGACGCACACGCTGGCGTGTAATCTGTATCAGACCGAATTTGTTGATCGGCAGAATCGTGTGGCTTGCGCGATCCTTCTTCATCTCATCCGTCATCTTGTTGTAAAGCGCCTTGCGGTTTTCTGCCAGACGCATGTCTATGAAGTCGATTATTATTATCCCGCCGATATCCCGAAGCCGCAGCTGCCGTGCAATCTCTGTTGCAGCCGCCATATTGACCTTCAGGATGTTGTCCTCCTGATTCTTTTGGGAATCCATCTTATGGCCGCTGTTAACATCTATAACATACATAGCCTCTGTCTGCTCTATTATCAGATAGATGCCGTTCTTGATGGCCACAATCTTTCCGAAACCGCTCTTGATCTGCCGGTCGATGCCATAGTATTCGAACAACGGCACCGGCTTCTGGTGATATTTCACAATATCCACCTGATTCGGGGCGATCTGCCTCACATAGGCGCTCAGGTTCTCGTATTGCTGACGGCTGTTGGTATAGACTCCCGTAAAACTTTCGTTAAGCATGTCGCGCAACAGGGAGGAGGTGCGGTTCAGCTCGCTGCAGAGTTTCTTAGGGAAACGCGTTCCGCTGACCCCGTCCAATGTGCTTTTCCATTTTCCAAGCACATCGCGCAGATCGGCCAGCAGCTCATCCCTTCCCTGATTTTCAGCGACCGTCCGGATAATCACACCGACATTCTTCGGTTTTATTCCGGCAACAAGTCCCATCAGGCGGTTACGCTCCTTGCGGTTCCGGATTTTCTGCGAAATCATCACATCCTTGGCAAAAGGCACCAGCACCAGAAAACGGCCCGCAAACGAAATCTCGCCCGAAACGCGGGGGCCTTTGGTGGAGATTGCCTCCTTGATTACCTGCACCATTACCAGCTGGTTGAATGAGAAGATGTCATCAACCTTTGCCGTCTTGGAGACCACCGGTTCCATCGGGTATTCCTGCCGCATGATGTCGGCGCGGCGTCCCTGAAGAGTGTCCTTTATATATTTATTAAATGTCAAAATGTTCGGGCCCATGTCGGACAGATGCATGAAAGCGTCCCGCTCATGCCCGATATCGACAAACACCGCATTCATCCCCTGCACAATCCGGCGGACACGGCCAAGGTAGATATCCCCAACCATGAAATTGCTGTTGATCTTCTCCTTGTGCAATTCCACCAGCACACTGTTTTCCAGCAGCGCTATCTCAACATCCTTCTCCCCTACGTTTACATACAGTTCTTTCTTCTCTTTATCACTCATCACCTGTTTTCCTGCCTTATGAAAACAAAAAAACTAAATTACGCACAAGGCGTAATTTAGTTTTTAATAGTTGTTTGTCCACAAAAGTTATTTCTTCTTATGCCTGTTCTTTCTCAGACGTTTTTTCCTTTTGTGGGTTGCCATTTTATGTCTCTTTCTCTTTTTACCGCTTGGCATAACTATTGGATTTTGGAATTATTTAACTTTCGTTTTGACGGTGTTGGTGAACGATTTGGCCGGTTTGAAAGCGGGAATGTTATGGGCGGGGATGACCAACGTCGTGTTCTTGGAGATGTTTCTGCCGGTCTTCTGGGCACGCTCTTTAACTATGAAACTGCCGAAACCCCTCAGATAGACGTTATTTTTCTTCAATAAGGAGTTCTTCACGGTAGTCATGAAGGTTTCAACCACCTGTTGCACCGCAACTTTTTCAATTCCAGTTTTGCTGGCGATTTCAGCTACAACTTCTGCTTTTGTCATGTCAAATATTATTTTAAGTGTTAATAACTAAAAAACGATGGCAAAAGTATAACATATTTAAATACAAAAGTTTATTTTCCACCCTTTTTTTTGTAATTTTTTTTATTTTATTGTGCTTCAATTAATTATAACTATCAGAAAAAACGGTGCAAAAATGGACTGAAAATTTCATTTAATTGATTTTCAATTTATTCTCTTATATATGTTTTCCCCTTCATACCCCATTCCAAACAGGCTGATTAACTGAAAATGGAAGCTATATTTCAGAAAATCTTCATCAATTGGCACATTTTTCCGCTTTTTCTGCTGACTTCAGGATTATTTATGAAGCGACAAATCATTCCACTACCCACTCCCCGACGGTCATGGTGTCGCGGGCGAACTGCACGCCCACCTTTACCACGCGGCGGCCTTCGGTCTGGTATGGAATCGCGTAGCCCTTGCTGTTGATCTGTTCAAGGGCCTCCTGCGCGGTGCCGTTAACCTTAAGCTCAAACACCCAGGTGGTGTCAGGCATCTGCACCACGAAGTCAATCCTGCCATTCTTGCACTTCACCTGCGTGCGTGCATAGACGTTAAGCATGTTGAAGATAAGATAGAAGGTGTATTCGTAGAACCCTTCATAGTTCTTCACCTCCTCCAGTTTTTTCTGGAAGCCCTCAACGTATGGGACGCCTGCCAGAAATGCCTTCATCTCCTCCATGGCGGTGTCAATATCGTTTCGCTTCAGCGCACGCCAGAACTTGATGGCGAATCCGTCCTGCACAGCACTGCTGTCCAAACCGGTATAGGTGGGTATCAGGCCTTCTGTCAGTCCGGTACGCACCTCCTTGTTGGGAATTGCAAGTACGAATGAGTTGCCTTCCTTCTCATAGTCCTTGATGGTAAGGTATCCGCTCTGGTAAAGCAGTGGCAATGCTGTTGTCATCGCTTCGGTGGGACGGTCAAAGGCGGATGACGATGCCTCAATGCGTTCCATCGTGGTAATGTCGGTGCGGAAATGGCGCATCTGCCGGATTAGGAAAGTCGGAGTGCCGCTATCAAACCAGTAGTTGGAAATATCTTTATGGTTAAAGCACTTCAACAGGCTGAAAGGATTATATATGTCCGGAGAGGATTTGGCAAAGCGGTAGCCGTCGTACATCTGTTTCAGCTTCTCATGCATCTCTTCCGGAGTGCATTCGTATTTTTGCGCAAGCATTGCGATGTCGGGTGCCATGTCGGCGGCCAGCTCCTGCTCCGTGATGCCGCAGATGGCTGCATATCTGTCGTCCATGGAGATGTTGGTCAGGTTATTGATGGTGGAGAAGATGCTCAGCTGCGAGAACTTTGTGATTCCAGTGATGAAGCAGAAGCGGATCATGGCCTCACTTGCCTTCAGCGGCTGGTAGAACTCCTGCATCACGCGGCGGTATTCCGGCAGCCGTTCCTCCTCATGCAGCACCTCCAGTAACGGTGCATCGTATTCGTCAATGATTACGGCAACCTGTGCGCCGGTCTGTTCGTAGGCGCGGCGGATCATCCCACGGAGTTTCTCACCCGGTGTGACCTCCTCCTTAACCGTCCCGAATTTGTTCCCTTCAGAAATAAGCAGATTCAATGCACGTTCCAGCTCTTTTGCCGATTCCTTCCCCTTCACGGAACTCAAATCCAGATGTATTACCGGATACTGCTTCCATTCCTTTTCCACTTCCATGATTTTCAAACCCTCGAACAGCTCTTTCTCCCCTTTGAAATAGGAGTCCAGCGTGGTTGTGAGCAGCGATTTGCCGAACCTGCGCGGGCGGCTGAGGAAGACAAAGGGGCTTTCCTTTGTCATTCTCCATACAAGGTCGGTTTTGTCAATATACAGGTAATTCTCTCTTATTAACCTTTCAAAGGTCTGGATTCCAACGGGATATTTTCTTTCCAATGTCTGCTCCATGGGCGTGTGAATTTATTTTTGCAAAATTACTTGAAATTACGATACGGAATGCCGCACGTGGCGGAAAAAAAATCCCACCACCCGATAATTCAGTTTATAGTTAAGAGTTAATAGTTAATAGTTAAACAGCTATCTTCAACGATGTTGTATCCAACACGCCACCAACTCTAATCTATTAACTATTAATTATTAACTATTATTTTCCCCTTCCGCCTCACCCAACGGAATTCTCTTCCCGTTCCTGTATTCCATCGGAGTCATGCCGGTCTCCTTTTTGAAGAAGCGGGAGAAGGAGGAGGCTTCCTCGAACCCCAGTTTTGTGGCGAGATTCTTTATGCTGTCACTGTTCCCTGCCAGCAGCTCCTGCGCC
>CACYHG010000005.1 GCA_902774175.1 uncultured Bacteroidota bacterium | reverse complement strand
GTAGCTGGCACCGCCGTCAGTGGTGGCGAACACGTAGAGGATGTCACGGGTGCCGCTGTTCACACCGTGCGCGTACCAGAAGCTCAGCATCGGGTTCACGCAGCCACGGATGTCAACCGCGTTGAACACCGCGCTCGCGCTCGCGCCAGGGTTGCCAGCACCGGCAAACTCCAGACGGCCCGTGCCGTAGGACGACGGCATGGCGTTGTCGTGAACAACCGACCAGTCAACCGAACCGCTGTTGCGGACGTTGAGAAGTTCGTCAGGAGCGGTGGAAAAAGTCTCATCATAAGGAACAACCACACGCGAAGCGTTGTACACCATGGAGAGGGTGTCGTCATCGGGCAGCACATCACCCTTGTAGGCCAGTTTCACCTTTATATGATACTTTCCGCTGTTCATGACAGGTATGGAGGTTAACGGAATTGTCACAGTCTGAGCAGGAATCATTGTTCCTGAAGTAAATACAGTGTCAAAATGGAAGTTGATGGCGCCATTGACATCCAAATCGATTCTCAAGGAGGTACTGTCGAAACAGGCAGCGGAACGCCCCATGTTCTTTAGCGCAATTTCTACAGGAATGCTGTCATCATAGCAGGTCACATTTGTGATGGCGACCGGGGACACAATCCTGTCCACAAGCAGATTAATACCATCCCACATCTTTGCGCCGTAGCAGCCCATAACTGTTGAAACACCTCTCGGATTGCCATAAATATCCGTTGTCACCAACGTGTCAGTAGGACATGAAAATAGTGAATAGTCAACTAATTCCAAACCAACATTCAAATGTGCGAAGGAAGGCTGGGCATTGACACAATTACCATCATTACCAGTAAAACCTTGAAAAACTGCTATGCTTGTCTGGCTAGCCCCATTCACATAACCCACAATGGGAGTAGAAAGGGAATACAGTCCGTTCCATTCACGCAAACCGTTACTTTGGCGATAGGCGGCTATGTCGTCTATCGGCAAATACAAAGGATAATTGTTCGCTCCGGTCACGCCATCCGATACCAACAGGTTTCGGGTCACATTGGTCATATAATTGTTACTGGCACTATTCTGCTCCAACCACATGGCAAAGGCTTTAGCATTCTCAGAACGACTATAAATACTGTTGTGATGAATGTTCAAACGGTTGGCCACTCCCCCAACAAACATGCCACATTTGGCCTCATAACCCAACATCCGGATTTCATTGTTCGCAATCAGGGCATAACCGTCAGAATAACTCGGATGATTCTGCCATTTATTAAAATACATCCCGTATCCGGCATTATTACCATGTACAAAAATCCTGTTCCCTTCTATTATTTCAAAATTGGCACAATTATAGGAATACAAGCCGTAAAACATATTGGTATCCTTTGTATAACGGTTCCTTACCGTATTATGGCAGAAACTCCGGACAGAGGAATAATGGTCCAGATACAACCCAGCCATATAGGCACCCTCCAGCACATTACTGTCAATGTACATGGATGAAGATTTCATAAAAATGACACTTTCATTCCCAGCCATGTAATAAAGATGTATGTTCTTGTTTCCTCCCACAATATGGTTGCCTGTCAGTCTTATGTCCGTTGGATGACTATAGCCTCCATTGTAAAACCTGAATGCATCAAACTTCGGATTGATAATGGTTGTATCGGAATAGATATTGCAATCTCGGATAACCACATCTGTACACGATCCATGCATTTGCACCCCACACTGGTTACCGGTGATATTGCCAAAGGTGAGTTTATGGAACCGAACATGTGAAATATTTCTGAACACCAACCCTTTTTCAAACACGGGAATGGCTGTACCGTCTGCCGTAAAGGTTATGGTATTAGTGTCGGAAGTTCCACTAATAGAATCATTCATAGACCATTGACCATAATTTCCCGAACGGATTCTCATCACCACTGGGGCACTGACCCCACACGCATGCAATGCTTTCAAGGCCTCCTCTACAGACTGGAAATCAGGCTGGCTTCCCCCAACTGTATAATCACCCGCCAAACGGCCTTTACAGAGATAATCATAGTAATTGGCGGTATCGTTGCTGGGATCGGAATCGGTACCGTTGTTCGGATTGTATAACCAAGCCGTTATGCGGATAAAGGTGCCGGTTGTGCTGTTGCAGCTGCCTAAAGCCACGGAGGTCTTCTCCCCGGACGTCAAACGGCCTGTCCACTTTACGGGGGGTTGGGCAACTCCATTGGCTGTCCAACCGATAGTTACGGTTTTTAGCGTGTCTTCACCCATGTTGGACATGGTGACCTGTACCGCCAGAGTACCATTACCCGTCAATTTTGTGTCAGTAAAATCATTCAACATGGCATCCGTCTTTACACCTAACGCTTGGTATGCACCCATGTTGGTGATGTTGGAACGCGGTTTGCCCATGATGTCGGCAGAGACGAAAGACGGCATATAAAAAGCGTTGTTCGATCGTATCCTCAAGTTCTGGGACAGATTAACAAACACCGGTTCCACACATACACTATTCACATTATCGCCTGGTGTGGCCACTTTTAAACTGGTAAGGTCTGAAACTTCCTGATTGTTGACAATCACATAATTCACACCGTACGTGTAATAGTTGTTGTAATCTGCAGTATAATTGGTTCCACTCGTCACAAAGGCATACTGCCCCTTATCGGCAATGAACAGGTTGCCCTTCAAATCTGCTGAAACACCAGTATGCAAGCCATAATAACCACGTCCGGCACTCCCTTCCACCAATATGGTGTTATTGTAGAAATCTATTTCGCTGGAATTGTCATAAACGCCTGTAAGTGCTGTTCTGAGATTCACCGCATTGTTGGCGACAAAACAACGTATTCCAGGAGCTCCCAAACAATTATGGAAATACATTCCATAAGACTGGTCATCGGCAGCATACGCATCGCTAATATAGTTGCCGACAACACTGTCAACATGCAAACTGCTGCAGTATATGCCATACCATGTGCTGTTATTCCGTCCATGCCATATCCGGTTGTGTGAAACACTTGTGATTTCACAATTATATATGTATATGGCAGCGGAATGCTGGCAACGGAAATCATTGCTGTCAACCATAGAATATAACAATGTACCGGTAGTAGTTGGAGGACCATACATATAAACGCCATAATTGCCGCCATAAAACTTGTTCCCTGACACACGAATATTATCCGACATTTGAAAGACCAGCGGGTTTTGATAAAAAACACCATAGGCGCTGCTTAAAGAATCAGCAATAAGATTATTTCGCAAAACATCAATGTATTGGCAGCCCATAGACAACTTGATCAGATTGCCGCTCATAGCCGTGAGTTGCAACGTCAGATCACGAATAGTGATATGCTTGTTTTTTTCACCAACGTTAACCAAACCGGTAGCATTGGAAATAACAACGCTGTCCCTGTTTCCAGCCTTTGAAGTGACCGTAAGGTGATAGTTGCCCATTGTAGTGGATAGGACGCTCAAATCCATGAGGCCGGTATATTTTCCACTTTCAAAAGCCATGACAATGTCTCCACTCACTCCACAACTGATCAGCTGATCAAAAAACAAAGCCATGCTGCTGCAATCCGCATGTTTGGAAAGACCGATGGTATAGGTGCCACGCATGGAACTGTCACAAGTATAACGGCTATAGGCAATAGTGTCATTACCGGCATTACTGTCTTTAGACATCTTTGCAAAGGCCAGGAATTGATGGGTGCCACTGGGCAGACGGTAATTCCCTAAAAACACCGTGTCCGTTTGGTTTAACGCCAACGGAGCAGCGGGGACATAACGTATCACACCCTGTTTCACGTCATCAATCATAAATGTGATGACCACTGTATCTCTCAAATCATTCCAGCCGGCATTGCGCACCACGACTCCCATTGGAGTGCTGGTTGCAGAGGTGATGTTTTCAATACCCGTGAATTTGGACAACGCAACGTCGTTGGAATCCGGTTCAAGGTGATAGCAGCCGATATAGGTGTCGCTGTCCCGTGCCATTCCATTGATGTCCCTTGTCACTTGGGCAACACCCGGACAAGGGAAAGGCCCGTTAGATTCCTCCTCACTGATGCTGTTGGTATCCTGAGTATTGGTGTTCAGATTGGCTATACTTGCAATGGCACCGTTTATATAAGCCACATTGGTAGTGGAATACAAGTTGTTCCAGGCTCGCTTGGTATAGGTGTCGGCGATGGACACCATCATGGGTTGCTGATTCAGCAATCGGGCCTGCGTGGTAATATATAGAGGATAACTGGCCGTACCCTGCGCCACTATAAGGTTTCGGGAAATCCGGTTGTCATAAAAGATGCCACTTTGGATTGTTGCTACATACGTATAAATTCCCCTGGCATTTCCCGCTGTGGAAGTCACATAAATGCTATTGTGATGCACGTCCATTCTGGACTGCCCCCCACAACTCATGTTAATTCCCGTGCCAATGCCGGAAGATTCTATCCGAATCAGGTTGTTGATAATCAGTGTCGGATCTATGCCAATGTTTTGATAACTTCCACAAACGATTCCGTCCCCAGTACCATTGGGCTGCGAAATGGTAATCCGGTTGCCTTCAATCATCTTGATATTACAATAATTTAAGACGGATATGCCCGTACCAGTAGCATTTATCTGATTGTGACTGACACTTAAAATGGGGCAGCCGTTGGTTGCGTAAACACCCATTGAAGCATTGCTGATGATATTGCTGTCAATGACAATCCCGATATTCTGAAGCATGAGGGATTGGTTTCCGTTTGTGCTGGACAAACTGACTCCGTAATACCCTCCTTCAATGACATTGGATATAAAACAGATACGACCTTTCGGTTGTCCACTGTAACTGACGGCCGAGTAAGAAGTGCTGCTCATGGCAGGAGCCATGATTTTACAGCGATGGAATGTGACATCTGTAAAGGCTCCTGTCATCTCCACACCTATCGTGCCTCCTTCAATGGAAATATCCTTAAACAGCAAATAACCTGAATTCTGCAGTTGGACAGCTTTTACTCCCTTAATGACCACACTATCGCGGTTGCCCGTTGCGGAGCGGAAAGTCACCGTATTGCAGCTATCTGAACCAGGAAACACGCCCTGAACAGAAAGGGCATTATAATGTCCGTCAGACATCAAAAATTCCACAGGACCGTTCATGCCACAGGTTTGCAAAACATTCATGGCTTCCTCAAGTGTTTTGAAATCACCGGTTTTCCCCACACTGAAACGGCCGTTTAAGGCATGGTCACAAGTGTAGTTGAACGCATCTATGGTGTCATCTTCAGTGATATTGTCTTTCAACGCTCCCAAATTACTGAGAAATGCCACGACACGGTTATCGCCCGGCATACAAACAAAATATCCCAAAGCAATGGTGTCCGCATCACCTGTCCGCAGGATTCCTGACCAATTAACATTTGGCTGTTTCACTCCATTCACATTCCAACCTATGGTGGCCGACGTGATGTTTTTAAGCCCAGCATTTCTGATTACAACCCGCGGACGAAGGGTGTCTCCAGCATATGTGTATGCCTTTGGCCAATCCATCAACACTGTCAGACTTCCATTGGCAGAGTCAAGATCACCGGTATAACAGCCACATCTTGTCAGTGTAAAACGGAAAGCCCCTTCCTTGTCCGTGGTCACACCAGGATATGTGGGGCAAATCAGTTTGACATTACCTCTCAAACGTAAATCGTTGGTGTCGGCAAAGGTGGGCATCAGATAACTTTCATGCCATGCCGTGGGCACAACAGCCTGAAATGCACCCAATGAAGAGATTTCTTCTCCTACATATCCCATGCAACCCTTGGCATACCAGTTATTGTAATCAATTTGCCAATTAGTCACTGTAGAAGCATTGCTGATAAAAAGAGGATAAACCACTCCAGTGCTTTTGGCGTCTGCCACCACATTGTTGTTATGTATGCCCCCCCGGCAACTGCTGTTTGCGTTGTTCACATACATACCATATTGTGACAATGCCGTACCGCGCATAAACACACTGTTGTTGACAAACTCCATCCCATAGGAATTGGTGTTGTAGATGCCATATGTGACACTGCCGTTGTTCAGCATGACCACCTCGTTATTGCACACCATTGTACTGGTGTCACAGTTGTAGAATTGCATACCGTATTGGCTGCTTGCCCAACCGTTGGTTTGAATATGGTTGGCTTCTATCCTGCTATTGGATGCATATTGGAAGTAAAGGCCTTCAAAGCTACTGGATCCTGAGACTTCCTGGAACGTGTTGTGCAGAAAACGGATATGCGTGTAACTGGCATAAAAAGGTCTGGCATAGGCGTTTTCGATATAATTGCTGTCAAACAGGATATTGGTGTTGCGCGTAGTGTTCTTCCCCACGAGATAAATGCCATAGCCGCCTCCTTCAATTTGGTTTCCAATAAAACGGATATTGTCCAAAACGGCGGCATTCGGAGAATAAACAACCGCATAATTAGTCGATGCGCTTTGGCATTTGTATCCTTTGAAGTGACAATAGCTGAACTCTACATCCGAGCACGCGGAAGTGAAATAAATGACACGACTGCGCGCGGAATCGGCATCCAGTGTCAGGTACTCAAATAGCAGATGCTTAGAATCACCCAGTGTCAATACATCTTTTACGGACGGGGACAGAATCACACTATCCGCATTTTTGGCCATAGAGGTAATGGTTAGTTTGTGTATGCCTAAATATTCTGCAAAACCACAAAAATCCAACGCCATATCATAGGTGCCTGAAGCCAACCTCAACTCCACGTCACCGTCAATACCACAGTGTGTCAGATTGAACATAGCCTCATCCAAATTCTGGAAATCATAAGAACCTCCTTTTCCGACAGTATAACTGCCGCCTAACAAAGTTTTACAACCATAGGCATATACGGTCAGCGTATCGTCTTCCGTAAAAGAATCGTACCTGTTGTTCGGTGTGTTCACCCAGCAGACAATGGTGTCATAACCGTTCAATGTCTGGGTATAGGTTCCCAAAATGACAGTATCGTTCATATCACAAGACAAAGTGCCTTTCCATGTGACCGGGGTTTTCAACACTCCGTTCACACTCCATCCTATTTTGGCGGAAATCAGGTCTCCTATGCCCTTGTTTTTTATGGTCACCTTCACGGTCTGTGTGCCGGAGAGTGTCCCCGGTTTTGGATTGTCAATGGAATGCATGGCCACCGAATTGGTGTCAGAAGAGGCATGCGGGTTCTTCAGGTAGAAAAAACCGCTTTTACATGATGAGTTATCCTGGCTGTCCCTGCCATTGATCCAATAAGAAATTGTAGTCCCATACACGAACTGGGGTATGGTGGCTTTCCATAAGGAATCCCCTCCGTCCAAATCAATCATTAAAACGGAATCCGTTTGATTCATAATGTTGCTGTTATACGCTGTGTAGTGCAAATAGGGTCGTATTATGGGTGTCGTCGAACGGGTGGCCACCTTGGCGGTGATTTCAAACGGTCCTGTTTGGTATTCAACATCATTAAAGGTGGAAACAAAAGAAACTTTCGGAAGTTTCATTTCAGTATTGGATACCAATAACCGGAAGTCATCCAAATACCATCCGTCAGCAATAAAGGAACCGAAATAATTTCCTTTTTTTATCACAAATTTGAAAGCAACTGTAGAATAGCCGGCATAATCGCTCAAGTCAAAAATCTCCTCCATGTACCAGAATGCTGATGGAACCGCAAAGGTGTCCTTCGCCTGCCATTCCTTGTACGAGGAATGGTCGAACGCCAAGTTTGCCTTGTATGCCTTGCAGTCACCCTTGTATGCATCCGCAGGTATCGGCCTCCATTGGCTGCTCAAATTATTCTCACGATAGAAAATCTGGCACAGGTCGCTGCCCAGCACCTTGCAGATATGACTAAACTTCAACATCACATACTGGTAGTTGGAGCAGTCGTAGAACGGCGTCACCAGCTCCACGGTGTCGCCCGCGTTGTACGGCACATACCCGTGCATCGCATACTTGCCGCTCGCCGTCACATGCGTGTCCGAGGCCCACGTGGGCGCCGTCGGCGTGGAGGCAGGATATGCGCTCCAGCCCTGCGGCAGCGACTTCTTGAAACTCTCGTTGGCGAGATAAGTGATCTGCGCCCGCGCAGTGGTGCACATGCCGCATACAAACAGCAGCGGCAACAATAACGGCAGGAACAGCCGTCTTCGCAAAGAACAAACAGTATTGTCCATCATACATTATAATTTAATGTCTCCGGCTGACACCTTGCCGTAAATACCATTTATTCTAAAAGGAAAACATAAAAAAGCGCGGGTGTCAATACCTTGCTCATCCCGCTTATCAGGCCTTCGCATCGCCTTGCATCCGAGAATAAGCAATGCCGAAGCCCGCGTCGTATGTAACACCTTGCAACTTATTCAAGTGTCACAAGAGTGTCTTTAGAGACCATCTATCTCATGAAACATACAAACCATGGCGTCGCCGATTGCTTTACCGTGCGGATGCATTATGGAATTGCGAAGTTCGATAAGCCGCAGATAAAACGCCAGTACAACGTCTTTCTATGTTTTGCCACCCACACCCTCGTGCCCATGGGCTTCGGATGAAAATGACAGCGCAAAAATAAAAAAAAAATCAATACAAAACCATGCAGGGGCGAAAAAAACAGTAATTTTACATCTCCCACTCCTGCAATCCGGTGATATCGATGATTTCAGCGTCTGAAAACCCTTTTGCCATTAACTTTGCGGCAATCTCCTTCAACCCTTTTTTGCGTCCTTTTTCCTGCTCCATCTCCAGCATCTCCTCGCGGGCCGCCATGGCCACACCGTGCTGGTAGCGCAGCTCGTCGATGAAGTCGTCATAGGCTTTGCGCTTGCCCGGAAAGACCTCGTAGGCCTCCATGTTCCGGATGGCCTTCTTCTCCATCGGCTTTATCTTCAGATGGTCGTTGGTGTTCATGCCGATGAAGTCTGTCCGACCGTGGTAAATGTAGTCCGGGCCGGTGCCTAAGAGGAAATAGAGGATGTTGACGGAGTAGACCTTGGGCACCCTTTCGTAGGGGAAGCCCTTGTGCATGTGCTCCACAATGGTCTTGGAGGTGGCGTACAGCATGCGCTGCAGGAAATAGTGCTGCCGGGCGAACTGGATTTCCACCAGTATAATCTCGCCCTTGGCGTCCCTCGCCTTGATGTCCACGCGGTTGGTCTTTTTGTACATTTTTTAAGGTTAATGAATGGCTGCCATAGTTGACAGCTTTACTATAATCGCTTGCCATAGGGACGCATGTGGTGCGTCCGTACAACAATGACGGCTGCAAAAATAGTCAAAATTCCAATATACTACGCCCGATTGCAGAAAAAAAAAGTAAAAAACGCAGGATTATGCAGCTTCCAATGGAATTTGTATTCACTTTTTTGTTACTTTTGCACCTTTAAAACCAAAAATAAGATGTAGAAATCAGAATTATCTATCTGGCGGAAAAACAATCTGTTCCGACCTGATTGGATGTAAACGAAAGGAGTGCCTATGACGGATGCGATAAAAATAGGGAGATTGCAATGGATTCATATCCAGAACCCTACGGATGAAAACTTGGAGAAACTACAGGAGACATACCACTTTCATCCCCTTGACATAGAGGACTGCCGGAGTTACACCCAGCGACCCAAGATAGACGTATATGACGACTACTACTTCCTGATTCTGCATTTCCCGCATTTCGATAACCAGAAGAGGTATGTTAAGGCCAAGGAGGTGAAAATCTTCTGGGGCTGCGACTACCTGATCACCATCGGGCAGTCCCACTGGGTGGTTGAGGATCTGTTCAACTATTACAAGCGGAACCCGAGTGCGCTGGACGATTTGGTCTCCACCTCCTCCGATGCCATGCTCTATTCTATCCTTAACCGGCTGATGAACGAATCGTTCCTGCTGGTGAACCAGGTAGGGCAGGAGATTGACGAGCTGAACCGTGACCTTTTCGAGGAGAAGGCGGAGAAGACCATCGAAAAAATCTCCGTCCTGCGGAAGAACATCATCCAGCTGAACACCACATTCAAGCCGCAATTGAGGGTGTTCCACAAATTCGAATCCGGCGACATCAAGGGTTTCGAGCAGCGGGAGGACATGGAGGACTACTGGGGTAACCTGCTGGACCTCTACCAGAAGATGTGGGACATGATTGAGGATTTTGAGGAGCTGATCTCATCATTGGCCACCACTTTCGATTCAGTGCAGTCGCACCGCACAAACGAAATCATGCGCGTGCTGACAATCATCTCCACGATTGTGCTGCCGCTGACCTTCATCACCGGTTTGTACGGCATGAATGTCAGGCTGCCGTGGGGGGATGCGCCCTCCGCTTTTGTGGTGATTGTGCTCTTTTGTGTGGTGATAGCGGCATTCCTGATTTTCTTCTTCAACCGGAAAAAATGGATGTGAAGGGGGAACAGTATATCTGATTACATTTAATATATTATATAAACAAATAAATTTTATAAGATACAATGGGTGGTTTTTTTGGAACGATACAGCATCGGGATTGTGTAAGTGACCTTTTTTATGGCATTGACTACCATTTCCACATGGGGACACGTCGCGGCGGTATGATCACGCTTAATGCGGACAACCATTTCCACCGTGCAATCCACAATATTGAAAACTCATATTTCCGCACAAAGTTTGAGCCGGAGCTTCCCGGTTTTTCAGGCAGCAGCGGCATCGGGGTCGTCAGCGACACCGACCCGCAGCCCATCACCATGAACTGCCATCTGGGACGGTTCGCCATCGTGACGGTTGCCAAGATTGTCAACATGGAGGAACTGGTGCAGGATTTCCTGAACAAGGGTAACCATTTCAGCGAGCAGAATTCCGGCGTCTTCAACCAGACGGAACTTGTCGCCTTGCTGATAAACGAAGGGAAGACTTTTGTTGAAGGCATTGAAAATGTGTACAGGAAGGTTAAGGGCTCCTGCTCCATGCTGATCCTGACGGAAAACGGCCTCATCGCCGCCCGTGACAAACTGGGCCGCACTCCCATAATCCTGGCGCAAAAGGAGGATGGCTATGCGCTGGCATCGGAAAGCTGCAGCTTCCCCAATCTTGGGTTTGAGATTGTCCGTGATTTGGGGCCGGGCGAAATTGTTCAGGTTACCGCTGACGGCTACGAACAGCTGCGGAAGCCGAACGACAAGATGCAGATATGCTCCTTCCTTTGGGTCTATTACGGATATCCTGTGTGCAGCTACGAGGGGCGCAATGTCGAGGAGGTTCGCTATTCCTGCGGCTGCGAGATGGGCAGGAAGGACGATGTGGAGGCCGACATGGTGAGTCCGATTCCGGATTCCGGCATCGGTATGGCTATGGGCTATGCCGTCGGCAAGGGTGTGCCTTACCGCGGGGTCATTGCCAAATATACGCCGACATGGCCGCGCAGTTTCATGCCTTCCGACCAGAAACGGCGCGATCTGGTTGCAAAAATGAAGCTTATTGCCAACCGCTCCCTTATCAAGGGCAGCCGCGTGGTGTTCTGTGACGATTCCATCGTCCGTGGGACACAGCTGCGGGACAATGTGAGCGTGCTCTACGGATACGGCGCCAAGGAGGTTCACATGCGTATCGCCTGCCCTCCACTGATATTTCCGTGCACCTACATCAACTTTTCCGCCTCCAAATCCTCCAAGGAGCTTATCACGCGCCGTGTGATCGAGCGTCTGGAGGGGGATGAGAACCGGAATCTGCAGGCCTATGCCACCACAGGTTCCCCGCAATACAACAAGATGGTTGGGATTATTCGGAATGAGCTGAAAATAACAACATTAAAGTATAATCCGCTGGAGACGCTGGTCAAGGCTATAGGGCTGCCGAAATCGCAAATCTGCACCCATTGTTTTGACGGCAGCAGCTACTATTAAAAAAAAATTCCGGGTAAATGGAAAAAGATGTTCTAAAAAGTGCTACTTTTGCAAAACTTTTTACCGGCGAGGTAGCTCAGTTGGTTAGAGCGTCGGATTCATAACCCGGAGGTCACGAGTTCAACTCTCGTCCTCGCCACCAAAAGTATTTGAGAATATTTTAGTTGTCGAAAATATTTTTTGATTGATTTTTTTCATTTTTTTCATTTTTTTGGAAAAGGCTTGATTCCCGTCAATGCCTTTTCTATTTTAAAGATGCTAAGGAAAATATTATATACGGTGTGTTTGTCCATGGGGATGCTGCTTGCGGCGGAGCCTGTTTCAGGCGGTGTCCTTTGGGGAAGCCCATGCGAAAAAATGCTGAAGCGTAACGCCAAAAAGCTGCAGCAGGTCTCCGTGCAGCTGCAGCGGACGGTGCCGGAACGCTTTGACACCATTCTGCCCCTGTTCAATTACGCCTTCAGCGACACCTCTGTCCGGGTATCGCGTCTGCTGGCTGAGGTTCAGACTGAGCTGTCAGTATGGGAGGGAAGCGCCTCACCTTGTGCCGACAGGGCATGCCTGATGCTGGCGGAGAGCTATTTTTACCAGTGCGATTACGACAATGTGCGAAAATATCTCCATTTGTTGCGGCAGCGTCAGACGGATTCCGTCATGGCAGCCAAGGCGGAGCTGCTGCTGCTGCGCACCACAGTCGCCGATGCGCGTTGGGATGAGGCGGAACAGCTGCTGGAACGTCATTCATACAAAGTGTCCCAAACTGTCAGCGGGACATCGGATGAGCGACTGTTTGCCTTGCATCGGGCGGATTATTTGTTACATGTTCTAAACAATCCGGTTGAAAAGCTTGCGGTGCTGGACACTCTGGAGGCTTTTGCCGACCTTTCGGACACATTGCGTTGCCGGATTGCCTTTATCAGGGGGCAGTTGTTTCGCGGGCTTGACCGGAACCGCGAGGCGTGCCGCAGCTTCAACGAGGTGTTGGAGCATTGCCCGCAGGGTGCGATGTATGCCTATGCCTTTGTATACAGGGACGCATGTCTGGCGCAGATTGCCGCCAATATGCGTGATTCCATTGATGCGGAGGCGGTGCGGATGGCCAACCGGATTCCATTTGAACCGACTATGGTGGAGAGCTGCCACGACAGCGATTTCATCTATGCGCTCTATCCCTATTATTTCCAGGATATGGCCTCCCGTTTTTTTCTGGATGAGGCGGGCGACGTGACGGAAAACGATTCCGGAGAGGATACGCTTGATATGGAGAATGTCTGGTACGATGACAACGACACCACCGGAGTCTCTCCGGAGATGCTCTCAATGGTTTTTGAAAACTGGGATTCGGTTTCCATACATATCCCCAAGGCGGATTTCAGCCATCTGGAGGATACCATATACCTGCCGCTGGTGGATTCAAGCTACCGGATGCCGCCTTTCACTGAAGTCACCTCCGAGTTCGGCTGGCGGCGCTACCGGTACCATTACGGCGTGGATACAAAAAACAGGACCGGCGACACCATCCGCTGCATTTTTGACGGTTATGTGCGTATTGCCAAGCGTAGCAGGACTTACGGCAACGTTGTCGTGGTCAGGCACCTGAACGGATTGGAGACCTTCTATGCGCATTGCTCGAAACTGCTGGTCACCCAAAATCAGGAGGTCAGGGCCGGAGATGTGGTCGCACTGGTGGGCAGTACAGGACGTTCGACAGGACCACACCTGCATTTTGAGGTGCGCTACAAGGGTGTGCCCTTCAATCCGCGCCATATTATCGATTTTGATTCAAATAGGTTGCGGAGTGACACACTAAAAATAACCCGTGAAACGTTTAACTATTTGAAACCTTACGGCGGGTCCGCTTCAGCCGCTTCGTCAAAGGCAGTCTATTACAAGGTCCGTCCTGGTGACACCTTGTCGCAGATTGCCCGCAGAAACCACACGACTGTGGCTGCAATCAAGCGGTTGAACGGGTTGCGTTCCGATTTCATTCGTGACGGACAGCGGTTGAGGGTTCGTTAAAATTAACGGATATGTGCAGAATTAAAAAATGTCGGATATGGCTGTGCGGATTCATGATCTGGATCTGCGCATCGGTTTCCGGCCAACAATGGACAAAAGAGGCGGATTTGCAGGCATGGCGAATCTGCAGTCAGGAGCTGTCATCCGGTGAGGTGCGGTCGTATCTCTGGTTTGACGGCGCCTTTATGGAGGCGTGCGGTGACCGGTTGCTGCCGGTGTGGCGCATGCAGGTGCCACGCATGTCGGACGGGTCGTTCCGCGTGCGGTTGTCCGGTTCAAGCTGGCAGCCGCTGACTGACAGGGAGCGTGCCCTTCTGCCGCTCTCCTGCATCGACACCATTACCGACAATTGCCGTGTTAATCCGCTGGTGACGCGGAAACAACCGGTTGCGGAGGTTTGTGTCGTGCCGTTCCGCCGTCATGAGGGTCGCTATGAGAAGCTGGTCTCGTTCCGGCTGGAGGGCGAACCGGTTGCCGTGCCGGCCATCCGTCAGTTCGCGCAGAAGCAATATGCGGCCCATTCCGTACTGTCGTCGGGTGAGGTCTACAAGGTGGCGGTGCAGAAGACAGGCATCCACAAGCTGACATACCAGCATCTCTCATCCATGGGAGTTTCCATGAATGGTCTGGACATACGGAGCATCTCAATATACGGCAGCGGCGGATACCAGATGCCGGAAGCCACGCAGGAGCCCGTGCCGGACGATTTGGAGGAGGTGTCCGTCAAGGTGGTGGATGCCGACGGTGACGGCCTGTTCGACCCTGAAGACTATATCCTGTTCTATGCGCGTGGCATTGTGGGATGGCAAACCGACCATTCGCTCAATTTCACCCATACATTTAATATTTATTCTGATTACGGCTACTATTTCGTCAAGCTCCGTCAGGCCCCAACCCGGACAGTGACCGGATTGTCTTCAGTGACGGACGCCCCCACCCATCAGGTCTCATCATATCTGTATCATCAGGTGCTGGAGGAGGACAATCTGAATCCCACGGAGGTGGGGCGCCTGTGGTTCAAGGATGCCTTTGATGCCGTCACAAGCCGGAAGTACACCTTTTCGCTGCCGGAACTTGCAGGAGGATCGCAGGTGGTTATGCAGCTTTGTCTGGCCGCATCCTCGCCCTCATACGCCTCGTATTTCACATTTGCGGCGGATGGCGGACAGATGGAGTCACTTAATTTTCCGTCAGGTAACGGCCAGGTGAAGAGGATGCGTTACGCCTTTATCCCATCATCACCATCCTTTGCGCTGAATGTGAATTACAGCAAGCCTGCCAATACCGCCAAGGGCTGGCTGGATTACGTGGAGCTTACAGCCGAATGCCGTTTGCGGCAGTATGCCGCGCAGGTCGATTTCCGCTGCATCTCTTCGGTGGGTTCGGGCAATGTGACGGAATACCGTCTGGAGAGCGCCGGCCATTCCCCGACGGTTTGGGATGTGACCGATCCGTTCCGCTGCAGGGAGGTTGTTACAACCGACAATGGGGACGGCTCCATTTCGTTCCGTCTCCCGTCCGACAATCTGCGCGAGTTCGTCTCATTTTACGGTTCTGCCATGTATGAGGTGGTTCCTGTGGGTGCTGTGCCGCACCAGGATCTGCACTCTTTGGAGGCGGTGGATCTGGTGATTGTCACCCATCCGTCATTCCTGTCAGCCGCGGAGCAGCTGGCCGCTTTCCGCCGCAGCAACGACGGC
The DNA here is from genome assembly GCA_902774175.1 of uncultured Bacteroidota bacterium. Taxonomy (GTDB): domain Bacteria; phylum Bacteroidota; class Bacteroidia; order Bacteroidales; family WCHB1-69; genus UBA1195. The sequence goes on along the minus strand of CACYHG010000005.1, from coordinate 43,104 downwards.
ATGCGGGTTGCCGTTGTGACCACAACGCAGGTCTATAACGAGTTCGGAAGTGGCGCACAGGATATCTCCGCGATCCGTAATTTTATGAAAATGTTATATGAACGGTATCCGTCCGACCCCCCGAAGAATCTGCTGCTTTTCGGGAAGGTGTCGTATGATTTCCGCAACAGGAAGGGTACGGGGAGCTGTTATATTCCGAATTATCAGGAGGAAGCCGTGTTTGATGTGGACGGATGCCTCTCCACTGACGATTTTTTCGTGAAATTGGACAATTATGAGGGGAGTGGCAATTCCGGTACAATGGACGCCGGTGTCGGGCGTATCCCGGCAAGCACCGCCTCGCAGGCTTCCGTAGTGGTGCGCAAGATTATGCAGTATGCATCCATGGAGCTGTTGGGCGGAGGTTCCGCCAATGTGGTCCAAAATCTTGCGGATTGGCGCAACATCATAGCTTTTTGTGCGGATGATGATGCGGATGACATGGGGCACTTTTCCAATGCGGACAATATCGCCAGATATGTGACCGGCAATTATCCGGTCTATAATGTTGAAAAAATCTATTTGGATGCCTACAGGAAGGTCTCAACCTCGCAGGGCCAGCGTTATCCGGATGCCACGGAGGCTTTGAACCAACGGGTGAACAAAGGCTGTCTGTGGCTGACATATATGGGCCATGGCGGGGATAACGGCTGGGCGCACGAGCGTTTTCTGAAACGCTCCGACATCAACGGCTGGAGCAACCGGTACAACCTTCCTTTATTCTATGCCGGCTCATGCTCGTTCGGAGCCTATGACCGTCTGAGTTCCATTTCACCTTCTGAGGAGATGCTTTTCAAATCGGACGGCGGCGCCATCGGTGTGATTTCGGCCTCCCGCAGCTCCTACGGGGCGACTAACGAATCGTTCGGCCTCCAGCTGTTCCGGAATGCCCTGCAGGATGACAGTCTCGGCGGCCACCTGACAATGGGGGAGGTGTTCGCGAATGCGAAGAACAATTGCGGGATGGTGCAGATGTACATCTTTTTCGGAGACCCTTCCATGACGCTTGCCTTCCCGAAACGGATGGTGCGGACGGACAGTGTGAACGGTTTTTCGGAACTTCTCAGGGACACATTGCAGGCCTTGTCCTATGTGACGGTCAGCGGGCACGTCTGCGGTGCCGACGGCTCGGTTGACCCGCAGTTCAACGGGTATATCTACCCTACCATATACGACAAGTCCTCCACCGTAAAAACCCTTCTGAACAACAGCAACAGCGTGGAGAGGGAGTTCCAGTTGCAGAAAAACATCTTATATAAAGGTAAGATTTCTGTCGTGAACGGACGTTTCAGGTTCGGTTTCCTGCTGCCGAAGGACATCAACTACGATTATGGGTATGGAAAGGTCAGCTACTATGCGCAGGGGGACCGGACTGATGCCAACGGCTACGATTCAGTATGGATCGGTGGTGTGTGCGATACGGTGATTGCGGACAACAATGGTCCGGAAATCCGTCTCTATCTGAATGACGAGTCGTTTGTCAGCGGTGGGACTGTCGGCAACCATCCCACACTACTTGCGGAGATACGTGACGAGAACGGGGTCAATACGGCCGGCATCGGCATTGGTCACGACATCGTTGCGGTTCTGGATCAGGATGAGGCGAACCGTATGATTCTGAATGACTATTTCGAGTGTATGGAGAACAGCAGTCTGGCCGGGACAGTCCGATACCTGCTCTCCGGGCTGCCGGAAGGGGAGCATACGCTCGAACTGCGCGCATGGGATGTCCTGAATAACCGTGGGGAGGCCTCAATACGTTTTAAGGTGGCGGATGAAAAGGAGCTTAAGCTGGATCATGTGCTGAACTATCCCAATCCCTTCACCACGCATACCTCGTTCTATTTCGAACATAACCAGGTCAACAAAACGCTGGAGGTGCGCATCCAGGTATTCACGGTGTCGGGACGGCTTGTCCGGACCCTCACTCATACGGAATATGCGGAATCGTACCGGTGCGGACCTGTGAACTGGGACGGCCGCGATGATTTCGGAGGGCGTCTCGCAAAGGGGGTATATTTTTATAAAATCACTGTGCGAACGGACGATGGGAAGGTTCAGGAGCGGACAGAAAAGCTGGTTATTTTGTAGTGTGAAAAAAAAAATGTGCAATTGCAATTTTCATAAGCATAATTTATATACTTTTGCAAGTTCCAATTGGTGGAGCGTCCCCTTATATGCAGATTTGTTATAAAGGGCACTTTGTCAATGGAATAGAAATTTAGTTAGATAATAATTCAATAATAACAATTATGATACAGACGCAAATGTTGAAGCAATTGAAGCAATCGGTCGGTCTCTTTATGATGTTTGTTATCCTTTGTGGAACAACATCGGTGAATGCCCAGTCCAAAAAATCCGGTTATACGGGAAGCGGACAGTATTATAACGGAAGTACAATCCGCCCGTTGACCACGGCGGTCTCCTTCCTGCAAGTTGGGCCGGACGCCCGTACCGGTGGAATGGGTGAAGTGGGTGTCGCCCTTCCGGATGATATGAACGCCCAGCATTGGAATGCCGCAAAGTACGCTTTCTCCAAAAGCAAACTCGGTGTCTCGGCAACTTACAGCCCATGGCTGGCAGGTCTGGGACTCGGTCTGCAGGACATCTATATGGCATACCTTGCCGGTCATGTGAAGCTCTCATCCTTGGATGCCATTTCCATGTCCCTGACCTATTTCTCGTTGGGTGAAATGGACATTACCGATTACGACGGTGCAGCCATTTTTGAGAATGTCAAACCTCACGAGTTTGCCCTGGATGCCGCCTACTCCCGCAAGTTGACGGACAACTTCTCCATGGCAGTGACCGGACGTTTCATCTATTCAAACCTGACCACGGTCAGCGATGTCTCGACCAACACCAGTGATCTGAAACCGGGTCTTGCCGGTGCGGCTGACGTGTCGCTGTTCTATCAGACCGAACTGAAGGCGAACAACCTTTACAAAAGTCTGATCGGTGCCGGTCTGACCATTTCCAACATTGGTAACAAGATTTCCTACTCCGCCGATATGGAGAAGGATTTCCTCCCTGCCAATTTCCGTCTTGGTGTCGCCTACACCATGTATGTCGACAAGTTCAACAAACTGACCTTCGAGTTCGATGTCAACAAGCTGTTGGTGCCGAGCACGGTCTCCTATAAGAACGACACTGTGAACGGCAAGGTCACGAAGGTGGTTGACCAGGCTGAGACAATGATCACCGCAAAGGATCCGCGCGACGTTTCCGTGATCGACGCTCTCTACCGCTCCTGGTTCGACGCCCCCGGCGGTATCCGTGAGGAGCTGGATGAGTACATCCTCAATTTTGGTGTTGAGTACACCTACAACGACCTCTTCTCTGTCCGTTGCGGTTATTTCAACGAAGCCAAGGGCAAAGGCGCACGTAAATATTTCACCTTCGGTGCCGGCCTGAAATATAGCATCGTCTATTTCGACGCCTCCTACATCGCTGTGCTTCCGGTGGACGGCCTGTCCGGAACCCATCCGTTGAAGAACACTGTGCGTTTGAGCCTCTCCTTTGATATCAACGCTCCTGACGCAAAGGCTTCCATCCAACGTTAGTAGGGAATGGAATGAAAATCAGGGTCGGCTTCGGTTTTGACACCCATCGTCTGGCGGAAGACAGGCCTTTGATTTTAGGTGGAGTACATATAGCATCAGCATCGGGATGTTTGGGACATTCCGATGCTGATGTGCTTATACACGCCATCTGTGACGCCCTGCTCGGCGCACTCAACCTGCGTGACATCGGATACCATTTCCCGGATACCGACCCGAAATACGCCGGTGTTGACAGTACAATCCTGTTGCGCGAATGCTGCCGGATGGTGCGGGAGAAGGGTTGGGATATAGCCAATGCGGACACCACAATTGTAATTCAGAAACCAAAGATCAATCCGCACATACCAGCCATGCAGCAGAGGCTGGCAGAGGTTATGGGGATTTCCCCGTCCGATGTGAGCATAAAGGCCAAAACCTCAGAAAACATCGGCTTTATCGGTCGTGGTGAGGGCGTTTCGGCCTATGCGGTCTGTCTGGTGACCCAAATGTAAAAAAGTCGTAACATGTTGTTTGTAAAAATACCCGAAAGGGAGCACCGCAAGTTTAACTATCAGCCCCGTTACTACCGTCCTGCCACAGCGGATAAGGACACTGGGAATCTCAGCGAGGAGGAGCGCAAGGCGCAGGAGATGCGCACGCGCATTCATAACGGGTTGGAGCATCAGAAAAAGCATCATCGCGTTCCGTTGAACCGATTGTGGATTTTTGCCCTTATTCTGTTTGTGCTGTTGTTGGTAATGTCCAGATTGCCATGAACCGGATTCATCTGTTGTCTGAGGCGGTTGCCAACCAGATTGCGGCGGGCGAGGTCATACAGCGTCCCGCCTCCGTGGTGAAGGAGCTTATGGAAAATGCCATTGATGCCGGAGCCACGCGTGTGGATGTGATTGTGAAGGATGCCGGCAGGACCCTGATTCAGGTTACCGATGACGGTTGCGGAATGGGTCCGGAGGATGCTCTTCTCTGCTTTGAACGCCATGCCACTTCAAAAATCAGCTCCGCGGAAGATCTCTTTTCTTTGCAGACAAAGGGGTTCCGTGGGGAGGCACTGGCCTCCATCGCCTCCATCGCCCATGTGGAGTTGAAGACACGTCCTGAAGGTGAGGCGTTGGGAACCAGACTGTTGTTTGAAGGGGCGGTTTGTCGGGAAAACGCTCCCTGCTCCTGCGAGAAGGGAACCACTTTTCTGGTGCGGAACCTCTTTTTCAACGTGCCGGCCAGGAGGCAGTTCCTGAAATCGGATTCGGTGGAGTTCAACCATATTTTGGACGAGTTCATGCGGGTGGTGTTAGTTACGCCCGAGGTGGCTTTCACATTGTACCATAACGACAAGCAGCTCTATAATCTGCCTAAGGCTGTGTTAAAGCAGAGGATTGTCAATGTTTTTGGAAACAGTTACAAGGAGAAGCTCCTGCCTGTCCGGCAGGAGAGCCAGGTGGCGCGGATAGAGGGCTTTATCGGTACGCCCGCTGCTGCGCGGAAAACCAAAGGCGAGCAGTATCTTTTTGTGAACCAACGTTATTTCAAGCATCCCTATTTCCATCATGCCATCACTTCGGCCTTGGAGGAGTTGCTCCCTGCGGACCATCATCCGATCTATTTCATCTATTTTGATGTGGACCCTTCCAAGATAGATGTCAACATCCATCCGACCAAGATTGAGGTAAAGTTCAGCGAGGAAAAGGTGATCTATTCATTCTTGCGGGCGGCGGTCCGCCATGCGATAGGCAGTTTCAACATCTCATCGCATATCGAATTTGACGAACCATCACCGTTTGACTTCAGCACGGTTCCTACCGGAGGGGTGCCGAAACCTCCTGTAATCTCCTATAATCCTGATTACAATCCTTTCCATTCCCAAAAGCGGGACGGGTCCAAAAAGGGATATGCGATTCCTGCCAGCCATACACCGTCAGGGGTGTCCGAACCCTTGCAGCAGATATATGCTTCGTTGCGGGATGCGCATTCTGAAACGGAATCCGTATCGGATACTCCGGCTCAGATGGAGATGGCCCTGCCTGAAGAGGAATCGTCGCAGGGTAAGGGCGAGGTGCCGATGTTCCAATGGTGCTGCAGCCACATTGTGACCTGCCATGAAAGCAGTCTTCTTCTCATTGACCAGCAGGCGGCTTCGGAAAGAATCCTGTACGAGCGTATTATGGGTCAGTTGGAGAAAAAGGAGCCGGCACCTATGCAGCAGCTTCTTTTTCCGGAATCGGTAACCTTTTCCCCACAGGATGCCGAAACGCTTCGTGACATGCTGGCCGATATCAGGAAAATCGGTTTTGATATGGAGCCGTTCGGACGCAATGCCATGATTGTACACGGTGTTCCGTCTGACATGACAGGACAGCCTGTGCAGAAGCTGTTGGAACAGTTGTTGGAATCCTTCAAGTGCAATCTTATCTCCATGCGGTTGGGACGAAGGGAAAATCTGGCACGTTCACTAGCACGCACTATGGCTGTGCGTACCGGCACGGTGTTGTCCAAAACCGAGATGGCGGCCATTATGCACGATCTGTTCCAATGTTCGCTCCCTTCTGTTTCTCCGGAAGGTAGGAACACCTTCGTATGTTTGAGTTTGTCGGATGTCAGGAAAATGGGAGGGGAGCGGCGATGAACAAACGGAAAATCATCAACGATCCGGTATACGGATTCATCACAATAGCAAACGATCTGGTCTTTGACCTGATACAGCATCCTTATTTCCAGAGGCTTCGCAATATCCAACAGTTGGGGCTTTCCAGCATGGTCTACCCCGGTGCGCTGCATACCCGTTTCCAGCATTCGTTAGGCGCGCTCCATCTGATGCGTCAGGCTTTGGATAACTTGAAATACAAAGGTGTGGAAATAACTGATGCGGAGGATGAGGCGGCACAGGTGGCCATTCTGCTCCACGATATAGGGCACGGTCCCTTCTCGCACCTGTTGGAGAAGACCTTTATCCCATCCATGACGCATGAGGAGTTCACCACGCTGTTCATGGAGCAGATGAACAGGCAGTATGGGGGGAAGCTCGATCTTGCCATCCGCATCTTTACGGACAATTATCCCAAACGTTTTCTGCACCAGTTGGTCTCCGGACAATTGGATGTTGACCGGCTGGACTACCTGACCCGTGACAGTTTCTTTTCCGGAGTGGCGGAGGGTGTGATCGGCACGGAGCGCATCATCAAGATGCTGAATGTTGCGGACAACCAGTTGGTGGCGGATGTCAAGGCATTGTATTCCATTGAGAAGTTTATAATTTCCCGCCGGCTTATGTACTGGCAGGTCTATCTGCATAAGACAGTGCATGTGGCGGAGGTGATGCTGGTGCTTTGTCTGCGGCGGGCCAAGACGTTGTGGAAGCGCAGCCCAGGTTTTTTCCTGCCGCGTTCCATGCAGCTGTTTTTTGAACGGGACTACACCATGGATGATTTCAGGCGTGACCCTGCGTTGCTTGCAGGATATGCCGATTTGGACGACCGTGACATCTGGTATGCGGTAAAACAATGGCGGAACAGTCCGGACAGGGTGCTTTCCGATTTGTCGGGACGGTTGTGCGACCGCAACCTGTTCCGGATTGAGCTTTCGGAAACCCCTTTCCCAAAGGAGGTGGTCGACAGCAAAAGGGCCGCCATACGGCAGCAGCTTCTTTTTTCCGAAGAGGAGTCCGACTACATGCTCTCCTCCGGAAAGATGGAAAACCGCGCCTACAACAAGCAGGTTGAATCGATTTTCATTCTGGAGAAGGACGGTCGTGTGCGTCCGTTGGAGGAATTGTCAGACCATCTGAACCATAGAATGTTGTCAGAAAGTGTCAGTAAATATTTCATTGCATATCCAAAAGAGCTGTTATGACAAAAGTGGCTTTCAAACCCGGCACATTGATTTATCCGCTGCCTGCACTGATGGTCAGCTGCGGCACCATGGAACAGCCAAACATCCTCACTGTGGCCTGGACAGGCACGTTGTGCAGCGACCCGCCCATGTGCTATGTCTCTATCCGGAAGGAGCGCTTTTCGCACCGGATTATCCGCGATTCAGGGGAGTTTGTCCTGAATCTCACCACGGAACCGTTGGTTCGGGCAACCGATTGGTGTGGTGTGAAATCAGGCCGCGATGTCAACAAGTTCAAAGAGATGCATCTTACCCCCGAAAAGGCGCAGCTGTTGCAGGCACCGCTCATCGCCGAATCCCCGCTTAACATCGAATGCAGGGTGACTGAGGTGAAGGAGCTGGGTTCGCATGACATGTTCATTGCACGGGTGGTTGCGGTTGATGCGGATGAACGGCTCATGGACCATACCACCGGGGAGTTCCAGCTGAACCATGCCCGTCCGATCGCCTATTCACATGGGAAGTATTATGCCCTGGGTGAAAAGCTCGGATCGTTCGGCTTTTCGGTTAAAAAGCGCCGCTGACAGATTCAGAATTTCTTTACGGCCATCTGGTAGGTCCTGTACCCGCCTGAAATGCTGCGTATGTTTGTGAAGCCGTGCTGTGTCAGGATACGGTATGCGATATATGCGCGCAGGCCTATGGCACAGTAAATCACTATCTCCTTGTCCTTGGGAAGTTGGTTGAGGTTCTCCCGCAGATGATCCACTTCCAGATTCACAGCTTCCGACAGATGCCCCATGCGGAACTCTTCGGGCGTGCGCACATCAAGCAGCAGTGTGCCGCTCTTGTCGTGTTTCTGCCATTCGTTCCACTGGATGATGCGGTAGCGGTCGTGCAGGATGTTCTCGGCGACGAATCCGGCCATGTTGACGGGGTCTTTCGCCGAGGCGAAGGGCGGGGCGTAGGCCTGTTCGGTTTCGCATAGATCCTCCACAGTTCCTTTGTGCCTTATGATTTGTGCAATCATCTCAACCCGCTTGTCAACCCCCTGCATGCCGATGATCTGTGCTCCCAAAATCTGCCCGGTTTCGGGATGGAACAGCAGTTTGGTGTCCACCATTTTGGATGCCGGATAGTAGCTGGCGTGGGAGGCCGAGTGGGTGTGGGATGCGATGTATGGAATACCCTCTTTTGCCAGCTGTTTTTCGTTCAGACCGACTGTTGCTGCGTGCAGGTCGAAAATTTTGGCGATGGCTGTGCCGATGCACCCACTGTATTGGCGGTGGTTGCCGAAGGCGATGTTGTCGGCTGCGATCCGCGCCTCCTTGTTCGCCGGTCCTGCCAAGGGCAGAAGCACAGGATGTTGCAGCAGCATGTGCGGAATCTCCACCGCATCGCCGACCGCATAGATGTCGGGGTCGGAGGTCTGCATGTAGCTGTTTACGGCAATTCCACCCAAGGAGCCGAGGCGCAGTCCGGCCGCTTCGGCCAGTGCGGTGTTTGGGCGCACACCCATGCATAGCAACACCATGGAGGTCTTGATCTCCGTGCCGTTGTCCAGATGCACCCTGATGGCTGTGCCGTCCGGCTCGAAGGCGGTGACTCCGCAGCACAGATGCAGGCTGATGCCGTTGTCGTACATCTTCTGGTGTATGAAGTTGGCCATTTCGGGGTCAAGAGGTGTCATCACCTGCGGAGCCTTCTCCACCAGATGGACCTCCAGTCCGGCCATGGTGAGGTTTTCAGCCATCTCCAGTCCGATGAATCCGCCGCCGACCACAACCGCATCCTCCACGTTATGCTGCCGCATGTGCTGTTTTATGCGGTCAGTATCGGTGACATCGCGCAGCGTGAATATGCCTTCACTCCGGATGCCCGGCAGATCGGGCACTATCGGATTCGCTCCGGGGGAGAGCAGCAGTTTGTCGTAGTTTTCCTCATAGGTTTCGCCGGTTTCCGCCTTCCTGATGCAGACGGTCTTACGTTCCGGAATGATTTGGACGGCCTCCGAAAGCGTGCGAATGTCAATATTGAAACGCTGTGAGAAACCGCTTACACTCTGCACAAACAGCTTTTCCCGTTGCGGGATGGCATCTCCGATATAATATGGCAGTCCGCAATTGGCGTAGGAGATGTATGGCCCTTTTTCTATCAGTATGATTTCCGCCTGTTCGTCCAAACGGCGCAGGCGTGCGGCAAGGCTTGCCCCGCCTGCCACTCCTCCGATAATCAAAATCTTGCTCATGGTCTTTATGTTAGAATGTATAGGATACTTTTAATAGAAGGCTGTTGTTCCTCAATCCGCTGCTTATGTAATGGCTTTTTCCGATAGGGGTGATGGAATACATGAACTGCAGGTGTGCCCCCCAATGTTTGTCCCGTTGCCATTGCACTCCGCAGAAACCGGCCAGTTCAAACAAATTAAAGTCTTCATAATCTTCATGTTCTGGTCTTATTTCGTACAGGTCTCCATCCATGCGGATACGGATTATCGGCATGATGTCCATTAGGCATCCGGCTTCAAACCGGTATGGTTTCTGGCAGTTAAACCGGATCATAATGGGCATTCCGATCTGGTGAAGGGTCATATGGTATGTGTTCAGTTCGCCCGTCGATCTTGTGTTGGTGGCTTTGCAGCCTTTCTGCATGTAATAAATTCCGGTTTGCAGCTGAAGGTTGTCCTCCCGTAACGGCACATAGGTGAATGCACCGGCGTGCAATCCTGGCTTGTGGTAGCCGGTCATGTTGTCGCCGTCCACTTGGGAGGCGAACAGCCCCAGTTCCACTCCTCCCTTAAAGATTTGTGCCTGTATGCTTACGGAGCATAGGATGATAATTGATGTCAGAAGGTGCCTATTCATTGTTTTCAGGTTTGTCGTTTCCAATATGTTCGTGGAGATACTCCTCCGTCTGCCGCCGGTCTGCCATCAGCTGCCGCCTGAGCGTTTCCGTGTCGGCAAATTTCATCTCACTGCGCAGAAAATGCAGCAGTCGTACCGAAACCTCCTTTCCGTAGAGGTCTCCCTGGAAATCAAGAAGGTGCATCTCAACACGCAGTGTCGCTCCACCAACAGTCGGACGCGTGCCGATATTCAGCATTCCGAAACCATGCCCCGTATCCCATGTCATGCGGGCCACATAGACCCCTCTTTCAGGCAGCGGGTCGGTTGTCTGCAGATTGGCGGTCGGGAAGCCTATCGTGCGGCCGATCCGGTCTCCGTGAATTATGGTTCCGTGCAGTGTATTGTTGTCCATTTTTGATGTTAAAAACAAAATGCAAATGTCCATAAAAAAGTGATAGGAATCCCCCATCTGGGAAAATAAAAAAAAAGTTGGGGAAATGAGATGATGGTATTGAAAAAATGTGTTTATTTGTAAATTGTAAAATTGATTTTGAAATATTACTAAATGCTTAAATAACAAGCTAATGGAAGAGAATAAAAAAGTAATTGGCAAAATTGCGCAGGTAATTGGTGCCGTTGTTGACGTAACCTTTGATTCGCAGGAGCAGCTGCCCCGCATTTATGACGCATTGGAGGTGACCCGCGAAAACGGTGAGGTCATCGTTTTCGAGTGCCAGCAGGATATCGGTGAGAACACCATGCGCTGCATCGCCATGGATTCCACGGACGGCTTGCACCGTGGGATGGAGGTTGTGGCCACAGGCCATACAATCCGTATGCCGGCCACCAACATCAACGGCCGTCTGCTGAACGTGATCGGCAAGACCATTGACGGTATGGATCAGGTGCAGACCGACAGATACAAGAGCATCCATAGCGATCCCCCCACGTTTGAGAACCTTTCCACTTCAAGTGAGGTGCTGTATACCGGCATCAAGGTGATTGACCTGATCGAGCCTTACATGAAGGGAGGTAAAATCGGCCTGTTCGGCGGTGCCGGTGTGGGCAAGACCGTGCTGATTATGGAGATGATCAACAACATTGCAAAGAAATATTCCGGCATGTCGGTGTTCGCCGGTGTGGGCGAACGCACCCGTGAGGGCAACGACCTTTTGCGTGAAATGCTTGAATCTGGCGTTATCAGGTATGGCGACAAATTCATGGAGAGCATGGAAAAGGGCGGTTGGGATCTGAGCCTGGTTGACAAGAGCGAACTGGAGAAATCCCAGGCCACTCTGGTCTTCGGACAGATGAACGAGCCTCCTGGGGCCCGTGCCCGTGTTGCCCTTTCCGGTCTGACTGTTGCCGAGCACTACCGTGATGGTGACGAAAATTCCACCGGACGTGACATCCTTTTCTTTGTGGACAACATCTTCCGTTTCACACAGGCCGGTTCCGAGGTCTCCGCTTTGTTGGGACGTATGCCTTCTGCGGTGGGTTATCAGCCGACCCTTGCGACGGAAATGGGTGTGATGCAGGAGCGTATCACCTCCACTACAAGAGGTTCCATCACCTCCGTGCAGGCCATCTATGTTCCTGCCGATGACTTGACAGACCCGGCGCCTGCCACCACCTTCTCCCACTTGGATGCCACCACGGTGTTGAGCCGTAAGATTTCTTCGCTCGGTATCTATCCGGCCGTGGATCCGTTGGATTCCACTTCGCGTATCCTTTCGCCGGATGTTGTGGGCGAGGAGCATTACAAGACAGCCCAGCGTGTTAAGGAGACTCTGCAGCGCTACAACGAGCTGCAGGATATCATCGCCATTCTGGGTATGGACGAACTCTCCGAGGAGGACAAACTTACTGTTCACCGTGCGCGTCGTGTGCAGCGTTTCCTCTCCCAGCCTTTCCATGTTGCCGAACAGTTCACCGGTCTTAAGGGTGTCTTTGTGAACATTGAGGATACCATCAAGGGCTTCAACATGATTCTGGACGGTGAGGTGGACGAATATCCTGAAGCTGCCTTCAACTTGGTCGGCACCATTGAGGAGGCCATTGAAAAGGGTAAGAAACTGCTGGCTGAAAGCGAAAAGTAACCTTTTAATATAATATAAGCATGAGAGTAGACATTATCACTCCGGAAACAGAGCAAAGCTGGGATCAGGTTTCACTGCTCCAGTTGCCTGGTGCGGACGGGTTATTTGAGATTCTGAAGGGCCACGCCCCATTGATTTCCGCTTTGGGTAACGGAAAGGCAAAGATGGAGGTTTCCGGTGAAACCAGACACTTTATTCTCAAAGGTGGTGTGGTTGAGGTCTTGAATGACCATATAAAAGTGATGACTGAATCCTGCGAGGAATAAGAATCATGGTAATTTGTAAATAGTTTTTGGCGGCTGCGTTTATGCAGCCGCTTTTTTTATTTTCTTCCAAAAAATACTCCGGAATTCAGGCCTGAAATGCGATGTTGCCCCACTCTGTTATTATAAATAGTTAAATAACAATATGTTAATTTTGCAAATATTTTTTTTCAAATTCCACTTTCGCATTGATAAAATGTCTACTTTTGCAAATCCAAATGGTGCGGTAGTTCAGTTTGGTTAGAATACATGCCTGTCACGCATGGGGTCGCGAGTTCGAGCCTCGTCCGCACCGCCAGAAAGGAGGAACAACGTTCCTCCTTTTTTTTGTTTCCCTTAACCAAAAAAGAGACGGAACCGCCCCATCGGGTAGTTCCGTCTCTTGGTTCAAAGAAGATGTGTCGAACTTCTAAGCCTCAGTGGCGGCTTTCGGTTCAATGGCCAGTTCCCCACGGTAGTATCCGCATTCCGGACAAACCCTGTGGTATTGCACTGCGGCGCCGCAGTTGCTGCAGGTGGTCAGTTGGGGAGCGATTGCCTTATCGTGTGTTCTTCTCTTGTCTCTTCTCATTGCTGAGTGTCTACGTTTTGGATTCGGCATAACTTTTATTTTTAAACTAGTTTAATACTCTATAATTTCAAATCTTTAAGTACTTCCCATCTCGGGTCGCAGGTTGTGTCAACTTTGTTCTTCTGATGCGCTTCCAACAAATCCAGCATCTGTTGGTCGCAATGTTGCCCGGGAAAATCACCATGCACCTTGCGCATCGGCACGGCTGAGTATATCATTTCATACACCATCTGCTCCACATTGTAGCTGTATGCTTCAGGGGGAAGAAGGATCATATGCTCATCTTCCGATGGCGGTTCCTCATTTTCCGCTTTCCGAAGCGTGTATGTCTCTGTCACCTCCACCGGACAAACAAGTTTCTCCAGGCAGATGTCGCATGTGAGCGTGATGTTTCCCGTCAGATGAAATTCGAAGCGCATGAAACGTTCGTTCTTCTCAATTTGTAGCCGGATGTCCACATCCGCGTCCGAAATTTCATCGTTGGTATGCTTCTCAAAGAACCTTTTGTCCACCTCCAATGTGAATCCGCTTACCCCTAAAGGCAATTTAACAAACTCAATATCAAATTGTTTGAAGTAAATTTTGTCCTCCATAACTCTTTGTTTCGGTGGGATGCAAAAGTACAACTTTTTCAAATACCTTTTTCCTGTTTTTGCTGTTTTTTTGCATTTTGTCAAAAAATGCGGAAGAAAATGCCGTTTTGTGCGAAATATCGGGTGCCAAACGGACAGACATTCCTGTAAAAGGATGTGTCAATATGATGTAAACTTCTGATAGACAAAAAATAATGTTCATGATAATTTTTTTTGGGAAAAGTTGTTTTGTATTCGTATTTGTTGTACTTTTGCATTCGGTTTTGACCGATGTTATTTGAGAGTTGATTATTCGCCTTGGTGGTGGAATTGGTAGACACGCGGGACTTAAAATCCCGTGGCCATTTGGCCTTGCGGGTTCAAGTCCCGCCCGAGGTACCACCATTGGCAGAAAAAACAGGCGGAAGTAGCTCAGTTGGTAGAGCACGACCTTGCCAAGGTCGGGGTCGCGAGTTCGAGTCTCGTTTTCCGCTCCAGAGGAGAATCCTACCGGATTCTCCTTTTTTTTATTCTTCTGAAAAGGGCACAAAAAAAAGAACCGGACTGCGAGCGCAACCCGGTTCCAAACAATTTAAACCAATGAAAAAATTCAATACTTCTTACGCCATTTTGTTAATGTGAATCATCAGGCCGGACTTCAGATTGGCGGCTTTGTTCTTGTGGATGATTCCCTTTTTGGCGACCTTGTCAATCAAAGAAACCACTTTCGGCAGGTTGTTCTTTGCTTCGTTCACATCGTGCGTGGTGCGAATCTTCTTGATGGCGTTCCGCATGGTTTTACCCCAGTAGCGGTTGACTAATCTTCTCTTCTCGTTTTCCCTAATTCTTTTTAATTGTGACTTATGATTTGCCATTTTAAATCTATTTAATATCCAATTATCTTTTATATAAATTTCAAAATGCAAAAGTACTAAATTTCGGGACAGCAAAATACTTTTTTGTATTTTTTTTGTTTTTTTTTAATGGTTTATATTACAGTGATATATATGTGTGATTTATTGTATTCCTGCGGAAACAGTCTCAAATACGCCGCTTTTTTCGGAATGTTTTTGTCATTTTTTCATCCGATGTTACGTTTCGGGCAATAATTGCACCTTATATGCGTTATCTTAAAAAAAAAGAGGATATGCGAAAACTTAATTTGATGCTTGCCATGCTTCTGTTGTGCGCCGCCTCCAGCGTTTGCGCACAATATGGTTTTGAATGCACCTATGTCAGCCAGTCCAGCGGTTATATGGAAAAAGCCTACCGCAAAGAAAAAAAGGAAATTGATCCCATTATGGAAAAGATGTTAAAAGCGATGTCGGAAAGCAAGTCCGTTTACAGGCTTGTTTTTTCTGACGGCAAGGTCATTTTCCGTAAATTGGAGGAAGGGTCGGTTAAAAATGGCCTGAATTACATTTATTATGATTTGGCTACAGGGACCAAAGTGGTTCAGGAGGAATGCTTGGGAAAGACATTTATTGTTGAAGACACCATTGCGCCGATTGAGTGGGAGATAAGGAATGAGACCAGGATGATAGCCGGACGGCTCTGTACGAAAGCTGTCAAAAAGGGGGACACCAGCGAAAATCTTGTCGCATGGTTCTCTCCGGAAACACCGCTGCCCATCGGACCTGCCGGATACGGCGGGCTTCCTGGCATCATTGTGCAGTTGGATTACATGATAGAGAGTTATGTCATGCAGGATGACCTGAAGGCACTGGAGCAGGCTCCGGCACTTGCCCCTCCCGACAAGGGAACTAAGGTGACACGGGCGGAGATGGATGAAATAAAACGGGCGGAGTTGGATGAAATAAAGCGCAGCAAAAGGAATAATGGCGCTGTTCCTAGCGGAGGTTTCAGGATAGATTTCAACAATAACAATTAGCGCATGAAACGGATTCTTTTTGCCGCAATGCTGCTGCTGTGGGCGGTTGCAGCCTTCCCACAGATTGTCGGGAAGGTGACGGACAAACAGCAGAGGCCGGTCCCGTACACCACGGTGCTTGTATATGCCGGGGAAATCACCGGCGGAACTCCCAAGGCCTACGCCATCACCGACAATGACGGAAAGTTCAGGATGAATGTGGAGGTGACCAAGGGCAACTGGGCGGTGGTGCGCTGTGTCGGGTTCAAGGAGCTGCGGCAGGAGCTTGATCCCACGAAGCATAGTTATACCTTTGTGCTGGAGGAGGATGTGAAGTCCCTTACGGAGGTGAAAGTTAAGGGCAAATTTTACGGTGTAAGTGTGGATGGCGACACGGTGAAGTTCAAAACGGACTATTTCAAGGACGGCACGGAGGAGACGGCCGGTGAGCTGCTGAACAAGATTCCTGACATGGAGGTCTCCGAAAATGGCGATGTCTCCTATGCAGGAAAGCAGGTGGACAAGGTGCTGCTGGACGGCAAGGACATCTTTTCCTCCGGCAGCGGCGACGTGCTGCTGAACAATCTGCCTGCCGATGCGGTGGAGAGTGCCGAGATTCTGATGAACTACAAAGGCTCCAGCCTGGTGGAGGAGTTCAGGGACCGGAACCAGACCGCCCTCAACATCAAAACCAACCGGAAGGGCACGACCAGCGGCAAGCTCCGCCTCTCCGCCGGAATCACCAGGGCGTATGAGGCCAGGGGGTCCCTGCTGCACAGGCGGGACAATTGGACGGTTTCGGCCATGCTCTCCGCAAACAATCTGGACAAACCGGTCTTTTCCTTAATGGATTATCTGGAGAATTTCCTGGAGTTGGACAACAGCTTGAGCGAAGGCAACATGGGGCTTTCCGGAGGCGGCAGTCTGCTGAGCCTTGCCTTCCCAGCCTCCAACATGTACCAGTCGGACAAGGGGCTCTTCTCGGTCAATGCGACCTATTACCCTTCAGAGAAGTTCAAGGTCAAAAGCCGTTTCACCGGCAACGCCTCCATGATGAAGTACGAGAATCTCTCCAGGCAGATATATACAGGCTCGCAGGCGTACAACCTGCACAGCAATGCTCGGAAGACCGGCAGCGGCATGTTGAACGGCAGTGTAAGCCTTTTCTACCAGCCGGACAAAAGGTGGGAGTTCTCCTCCCTGACGCAGGGCTCCTTTACCGGCTCGCTTTCGGACTATCGGCAGAACGACCGGGGGCTGGTGAAAAATCTGAACGTCTTCACCAACGACAGTACGCATGATTTTAACTTCGGCCAGGAGCTGCTTTCCAACGCCAAGGTGGGGAAGGGGCTGGTATCACCGCACATATCACTCCGTCTGACCGACCATACTGTGCGGCAGCAATGGTGGACGGATACGGCCATCCTCCCCGTGGACTACACTCTGCACGGGGACAGCCTCGGCCTCTATATCGGAACCCGCAAGCAGCAGCTCTCAATCAAGTCGGATGTCAACTACGCCCGTCCGCTCACCTCCCGGATAAAGCTGAACGCCAATGCCGCCTGGGAGCATGTCCGCAAAGATTTCCATTATGAGGAGCTGTACCATTTCATGGAGGAGGAGATCTATTCCGCCGGCCTTTCCTTGAACAAAAGGGATGGTCTTTTCCAATATTCGCTAAAAATGAAGGCGATAGCCGACTATTGGCAGACCGATGTGCAGGAGATGGAAAACGGTTTCACCCCATACCTGTCCGCCTCGGCAAATGTACAGTTCATGTTCAAGCCCACCCATTTTCTCAGCCTTTCCGCCAGCAACGGCAAAAGCCCCATCGATTTCGCCCTACTGCTGCGCGACACCATCATCACCTCCTACAGCAACCTCTATGGCGGCTCACACATCACGGACCCCTTCAGCGAAAAATACAGTTTGAACATGCACTATTATCTCAATAACCAGTTTTACGGAAGTTCCGTTACTGTATTTGCCAGTTATATTTCAAGCCAGAGTTTGGCGATGGCGAGCAGTTATCAGGAGGGGTTGTTGGGCATCAGCAGCTATGACAACAAGGGGGAGTCCTCCTTCCTCTCTTTCGGGACGAATTTCTCACAGGAGTTTGGCTTCATCCCTGTTCTGCTGCGTTTGTCCGGAGATTATGCCCAATCCAATCAGGACGGGAAGGTCAACGGCACGGCAATGAGGCTCTTATCGGACTCATATTCCTGCGGCCTGACACTGGCCAGCCACAGCAAAAGCCGCTTTAATGGGGAATTGGGCGGCAAGGTCAGTTTTTCGGACAGCAAATATGAGGGTGTCTCCCTTGACAACCGGTCATGGCAGTGGAGCGGCAAGGCCAAATGCAGCTACGCCCATGACCATTGGAAAGGCTACGTCTACTGCGGTTACTCCATGATGCAGACCCTGCTCTACGGCGGCGAGCGTGACCTGTGGGATTTGGGATTTTCCGTCACCTACAGCTTCAAACATGTCGAAATATGGCTGCAGGGAATCAATCTGCTCAACCTCAACAAAAACGAGTGGGAGCAAATCAGCATGAACGCCATTTACACCTCCACCATCGTCTTCCGGAAAATTCCGGGCAGCCTGCTGTTGGGCGCCGCCTTCAAATTCTAAACTTCAGTTATCTCACCAAGCTGCGCGGTGATGAGCGGAATGTGAAGCCCGTCCCGTACTGCCGCTTCGTTATGCAGCGGTTCGTCCCAAGGATGGTGCGCCAGCGCGTATTTGGAATGGTGTATGGTGATCAGTTTTTTTGCGCCCAAGTCCAGCGCCTCCTGGCCCAATTGCCGTGGCATGGTGTGCAGGTGGGACCAGTGTTCGTCATACTGCCCGTTCTCCAAAATGGCCAGGCCGATATCCGGGAACCGTTGTCCGATCTCCTTAAAGTGCGGGCCGTATCCGCCGTCACCGCCGGCGAAAATGCTCCCGTAGGGTGTGCGCAGCAGGAAGGAGGCCCAGAGGGTTGGGTTGCGCTTGAACGCGCGTCCCGAAAAATGCTGCGCCGGCAGGCAGTGGATTTCCCAACCGGGTTTGGGGGAGAAATGTTCCTCCCAGTCCATTTCAATGATTTTTTCGGCTGCAACTCCCCAGTGTTCCAAATGCGCCCCCACGCCAAGCGGACATACAAACCTGCCTGTCCGCCCCTTCAGCCTAAGTATAGTGTTGTAGTCCAGATGGTCGTAATGGTCGTGGGTTATTATTACAAAGTCAATGCTGTCCGGCATTTCTTCAGGAGTGTACTGGTTTGTTGTGGGGAACGGTCTGTTGATTAAGGGGAATGGGGCGCCGCAGCAGAAGGTGGGATCCACCAGCAGGGTGGTGCCATGTATCGAGAGAAGGTAGGATGAGTGGCCGAACCAAATATACAGGTTTTTCCCGTTGTCCAGATGTTTCAGGTCGCGTTTCACCATCTCAAGCGGCTGGGGCGGGGTGATTCTTCTCCTTTTCCCGAAAATGAATTTACGGGCAATCTTCAGATATTGCTTCAATGTGATATCTTTCTGCCCCTCCAACGTCCGGTTGACGAACTTGTTCTTAAGATAGTTCCGGGATTGGAGTATCCGTTCGAGCCGTGCTCCGGAAGGATTCCGGCCGAACTGCGGCAGATGCAGGACAAATGGGGCTGCAATCAATGACAGGATGGTCAGCACCAATATGATGGCAATGGTAAGCAGTAGTATGGAACCGATAATCATGATGTCAGTCTGATGTTTTTAATAGGATAAGAACGCGACATTGTCTGAAATAGTATGTCAGTTTCAGGAAACGTTTCAGAAAATGCCGCTATTGTGCCGGAATTTCATCGTCCCAGTCCATCCAAACCGGAAATTTTTCACGGAAATCGCATAGGGATTCCAGTGACAGTGTGGCGGTAATGAACCCTTCGCCGTTTTCCGGCAGCTCGGCAAGCACCTCACCTTTGAAATCGATGATCAGGCTGCCGCCGCTGTAATGTATGCCGTTCCCGTCGGTGCCGGTGCGGTTCACCAGCAGCACGTATGCCTGATTTTCGATGGCGCGTGCCTTGGCGAGGGTCTGCATCGCCTCTTTGCGGGCTGCTGGCCAGTTGGCCGCCACCACCAGCAGGTCGTAGAGGAACGTCCCGTTTTGGCAGCGGTTGCGGCAGCCGTTGGGGAAGCGCAGGTCGTAGCAGGTCTGTGGCAGAATATTCCATCCCTTGTGCCGTATGACGGGTGTGGCGGATCCGGCGGTGTACAGCTCCGGTTCGCAGCCCATGCGGAATAGATGACGCTTGTCGTAGTGCTGCTGCCGCCCGTCAGGGAAGGTCCATAAAAAACGGTTGTATGTCCGTTCATGTTCACGGATGGCAAGGCCTGCGGCGATGGCGGTGTGGTGCCGTTCGGCCTGCTCCCGGAAAAAGGTGCAGCTTTCACCTCCCATCTCTTCCGCCAAGTCACTGCTTCCGGTGTCAAATCCGGTCATGCACATCTCCGGCAGCACCAGCAGGTCGCACATCTCAGGCAACTGCCGGAACGCCTGCGTATAGCGGGAGCGGTTTGCCTGCGGATTCCGCCATGCAATGTCTGTCTGTAGCAAAACACAATGCAGATTGTCCATTTTATCGCGCTATTTTCCTTTGGTTCAGTGCGGCGTGGTAGCGGTTAGCATTCGCCGCATGTTCCGCCGCGCTTGCAGTGAAGCGGTGTGTGCCGGAAAAATCCTCCTTGGCGCACATGTACAGGTAGTTGTGATGTTCATAGTTCAGCACTGCGTCAATTGCGCGGAGCGAAGGCATCCGGATGGGGCCGGGAGGCAGCCCTGCAAACCGGTAGGTGTTGTATGGGGAGTTGACTTCCAAATCGGCATAAAGCATCCGTTTCCTTCCGAAATCGCCAAGGGCGAACTTCACGGTCGGGTCGGACTGCAGCTTCATCCCTTTGCGCAGCCGGTTGATGTAGAGGCCGGCCACACGCGGCTGCTCTTCCGGACGGTTGGTCTCCTCCTCCACAATGGAGGCTAATGTCATCACCTCCTGTGGCGAAAGCGGTATTGACATCGCCTCATCCATCCTTTTTTCGTTCCAGAAAGAGCAGTATTCCCGATACATGCGTTCTATAATGGCGGAGTCGGAGGTGTTCCACCAGCACTCGTAGGTATTGGGTAGGAACAGACAGATGGCGGTTGCCGGTGTCATGCCATAGCGGGCGAGCAGTTCTTCGTCCTGCAGCATCTCCACCAGTCCGGCGGAGTCGGCCTCCAGCTGGGCGGAGATGCGTCCCGCCAGTTGTGGCAGCGTGCGGATGTTGTTGAACCGCAGCCGTACCGGCTCCTGCTGCCCTGAACGCAGCTTGCCGGTGAGGGTGTAGTTGCTAGTTCCTGACGGGACGGCGTAGCGGCCCGGTTTCAGGTGCCCCGGAAGGTGGCGCAGCCGGGCAACCATCTGGAAGCTCTGCCGGTTCTTTAACAGTCCGATGGAATCCAGTTGCGTCAAAAGCTCCTCATAGCTGCTACCGGTCGGAACATAGAGGTAGGCCGGTTTGTCTGGTTTGATGTTGTTGCGGAACAGCCATCCGTATCCGATTCCGCCTCCTGCGGCAAGCAGCGCGGCCACAATGCCGGCTATTACAAGTCCGGGTCGTCTTATTCCGCTCATGATTCTTGTAGAAAATGTTGCAGCAGCAGTGTGTCCTCCCAACGGCCGTCCACGCTCTGCCGCCATTCCTTCAAAACGGCCGTGCGGACGAAGCCAAGGCTTTCAAAAAGATGCAGGCTTTGTCTGTTTGACGCGGAAATATGGCAGTATAGCTGGTGCAGGTACAGTATGTCGCGGGCGTATCCGCAGAGCAGCCCCAACGCCTCGGAGGCATAGCCCTGCCGTTGGTGCTCTTCGGACACCATTATGCCGACGGCAGCCCGCTGGTGCTGCGGCTGGTAGTCATACAGGTCGATGCAGCCTACTGCCGTACCGCTTCCGTTTTCGCAAATCATCAGCCTCACCTGCTTGAGGGAGTATATGTCCTGATTGGCGCAGCTGAGTACATATTGCTCCATGGTGTAGCGCGAGAAGGGCATCTGCGTGTCGCTCACATCCCAATGCCGCAGATCGTTCTCCATGTCATACAGCGCGTCGATGTCCTCCGGCTCCATGGCGCGCAGCCTGATTTTTTCGCCCTGCATCATGCACCGAAGTTTTTGGTGAGCATTTCGCGCAATCCCTTGTCGCCCACATTTTCGTGGATGACACCGCCAGAGCAGTAGGAGATGTTTCCGGTCTGTTCGGAGACAATCACCGTCATGCAGTCGGTGTTTTCGGTCACCCCGATGGAGGCGCGGTGGCGCAGTCCAAGATGTGAGGGGATGTTATCCTTTTGCGAAACCGGAAGTATGCAGCGTGCCGCAACCATCTTCCGGTCACGGATGACCAATGCCCCGTCATGCAGGGGAGTGTTCTTGAAAAAGATGGTCTCAATCAGTTCACGTGAAATCTCCGAGTTGATGGCTTCTCCGGTCTGTATTATGTCGTCCAGTGGGTTGGCTTTGGTGAAAACAATCAGCGCGCCGGTTTTGGAGGAGGACATGTTTTTGCATGCACGTACAATCTGTTCAATCTGCCCCTCAGTGTATTTTTCCGATTTCTCCCTCATGAGCTCAATGTTCCTGAGAGGGTTCGATTTGCCGATATATAGGAAGAACTTCCGGATTTCCGGCTGGAATATCACGATGAGCGCGACCAGTCCGACATTCAGGAACTGGCCCAATATTTCGGAAAGCAGGTCCATGTGGAACAGCACCACAAGTTTCCAAAGGATGTAGAAAAGCAGTATCCCTATGAATATGTTGACGGCGGTTGTGCCTCTAAGCCATCTGAACAGCAGATAGAAGAGCAGGGATGCCAGCAGGATGTCCAGGATGTCTGCCAATCCGAATTGGAGAAAATTAATTAAGCTTAACATGACGGCAATGTTATGGTTTTTGTGGTCGGTACATTGAATTTTTCAAAAGCTGTTGCGGATTCTTCTCTCCGAAAAGTTCAGCGAGCGGACGGTCGGGGTTGTTCGCTATCCAGCTCCGGCAAATCTGCCAGCCTATCCATCGTCCGATGCAGCCCGGTGATTCTTTGCCGAAAAAGGCGGTGAAGGGGGCTTCGCCCACAAGTTTCCTGGCCACAAGGTTATCGTTGGCGTAAAGGTAGTTCTTTTCGATCAGGAAACTCCACACATCATATTCGTAGTTGCTGATCCAGGCAGTCTGGGCTGCGGTGTATCCTGTGATGAGGGTGTCGGGAGTCTCAGGCAGCGCAAGTTCGGCAAACATCCAGCGTTTCCCTTCCAAAATCATGTCGTCCAAAATGCAGGTGGAGGCATTGTTGCTACGGATAACCGTGTAGGCCAGTTCCTTCATGCAGTCTGGCAGGAGGTATGGCTCCGCCAGCCTTCTGCGGATAAAAAGCGGAAGGGCTTCTCCCAACTGTTTGTAATAATGGTAGCCGGCACCCATGTACATGTCCAGGGCAATAATCAGCACTGAATCCACAAAAATGACCGGTGTTTCATAACTTAATCCGGAAATGATCGTGTAGACGCGTGGCAGTTTTGCCTCAGGAAAATGGAACCGGATTCGGGCGAAGGCCTCTTGGAACTGCTTTTCCAATTCGGAAAGGTCACCGTATTTTTCCTGGACATCCTTATAAAGTTTCCGGTTGAGCGGATTGTTAAGGTATTCCTTCAGTTGGTTTATGTCGGGGTTATCTCCGATAAAAAAGCCGTAGTCCTTCTTCAGAGCATCCAGTTCGGAGGCCAGATTCTTTTGAGGCAGGCTGAACAGTGCCTGGTCGTACCTGTAGATGTGCAACGGATGCGCCTCCTCGATTTTTTTGATTTCCCGTGCAGGAGCTTTGGGCAGTGGCTTTTCCCTTTTTTTGTGGCAACCGCACAGGCAGACGCATAACGCCAGAAGGCCGATGAAATAAAACTTTTTCCCCATGGTATTAATATTCACCATAAATGAAAGGACTGACAAATTCCTTGAAAAACGGTGCGACCTTGTCCTTTTCGGAAATTACAGGCTCTCCAATGCCCCATTCCACCCCGATATCAGGGTCGTTCCAGCGGATTGCACCTTCCGACTCCTTGTTATAGTAGTCGGTTGTCTTGTATGCGAAAATGGTGTTGTCCTCCAAAGCCACGAAACCGTGTGCGAATCCCGCCGGAATCCAGAACATGTTGTTCTGTTCGGAGGAAAGCAGCGTTTTAACATGCTGGCCGTAGGTGGGGGAGCCTTTGCGTATGTCCACCGCCACATCCATGGCCGTGCCGGTTATGACACGCACCAGCTTCCCCTGTGCGAAGGGCGGTTTCTGGAAATGCAGGCCGCGTATCACATTTTTGGCGGAAAGCGACTGGTTGTCCTGCACAAAATCGGCATTCAGGCCGGCAGCCGATAACTGCTGCTTGTTGTAACTTTCAAAAAAATAGCCCCTTGCATCGCCGAACACCTTCGGCTGTATGACTTTCAGTTCGGGGATGGCGGTATCGATAATCTCCATATATGGTTATGCTGTAATTTTTTTACGTACAAAAATAGAGATAATGAAATAAATAAGTGTGATGAATGGCACGGAACGCATGCCTAACGGAACAAACAGTATAATGCTGAAAATAATGATCAGATATCTGTACCAGTTTTCATCCCAGTGCATGTTCTTGAATTTAAGTGAAAAAAGCGGAATCCCAACCAGCATCAGAACACATAGGGCCAATAGCAGTCCGCCGGTCACAGCGGCAGGCAAATCAAAAAAGGAGAACGAAACCAAAGTCAGGGCGGCCAAGGGAATGGGTAAGCCGCGGAAATTTTCCGTCTGCCTGTCGTCCAGATTGAATTTTCCCAATCTGACTGCGCCGCAGCAGGGAAAAACAGCACATCCAAGCAGGAAAAAGAAGGCCTCTCCAAAATCCAGACCGTTGTTGGCGATTACAGCTTTAAACAGAATGAATGCGGGTGCCACCCCGAAAGAGACCAGATCGGAAAGGGAGTCCAACTGCTTCCCCAACTCCGACTTCACATGCAGCAGTCGTGCCACCAGACCGTCACAGAAGTCAAACAGCAGGGCGAATCCTATAAAGGCAATCGCTGCGTATGTGTGGCTTGGTCTGCGTGCCGCTTCAACGATGGCGCAAAAGCCGCAGAAGAGGTTCAGCAGTGTGATAAAGTTCGGAATATGCTTCTTCATTCGTCAAAAAGGTTAAGGGTGCCGTTCTTTGAGGGAATGGAAACACCCAGGTGTTTGTAACTCAATTCTGTAGCCTCCCTTCCGCGCGGCGTGCGCACCAGAAATCCCTCCTGGATCAGGAAAGGCTCATAGACCTCCTCAATGGTGCCTGCATCCTCGCCGACTGCAGTGGCGATGGTGGTGATGCCGACCGGTCCCCCCTTGAACTTGTGGATGATGGTGGAGAGAATGCGGTTGTCCATCTCGTCCAGGCCGTAGGCGTCAACATTGAGCGCGGCCAGTCCGTAACGGGCGATGTCAAGCGTGATTTTTCCGCTCCCCTTGATTTGGGCGAAGTCGCGCACGCGGCGCAGCAGCAGGTTGGCGATACGTGGAGTCCCGCGGCTGCGGCGGGCAATCTCATGTGCTGCGGCACGTTCTATCTCGATGCGCAGGATGCCGGCGGAGCGGATGATAATTTTCTCCAGCGTGTCGGTGTCGTAGTAGTTGAGCCGCAAATTGATTCCGAAGCGTGACCGCAACGGGGCGGTGAGCAGTCCGGAGCGGGTGGTGGCCCCCACAAGGGTGAAGTGGTTCAGCCCGATCTGCACGTTGCGCGCGTTTGGTCCCGATTCAATCAGAATGTCTATCTTGTAGTCCTCCATGGCGGAATAGAGGTATTCCTCCACCACGGGCGAGAGCCTGTGAATCTCATCGATGAACAATACATCATTGGTTTCCAGGTTGGTGAGCAGTCCCGCCAAATCACCGGGCTTGTCAATGACAGGGCCGGAGGTGATGCGGAGGTTCACGCCCATCTCGTTTGCGATGATGTGGGAGAGTGTGGTTTTGCCCAAGCCTGGAGGTCCGTGCAGCAGCACATGGTCCAGCGATTCGCCCCGCTGTTTGGCCGCGCGGACGAAAATCTTCAGGTTCTCCACCACCTGCTCCTGACCGGCAAAATCGCTGAAGCCGCCCGGACGGATGACCTTCTCGATCTCCTTCTCCGAAAGGCTGAGCCGCTCTGCATGTGGGTCCAGATTGGGGTTGATCATGGTGTTCCTATTAGTAAAAATCCAAATTGCAAATGTAGATGAAAAAGCAATACGACACGGCGGAATGAAAGGAAAAATTTTACACCGCTTTTTTTCATGGCGTATTTTCTTTTGTTGTACCTTTGCATCGCGGTTGTCTTTTGCGGCTTTGGCGGCGATGCGGCATCCGTAAAGTTTGCATTTTATTGATAACTAAAAGCGTAACAATAATGAAAGTGGATGTTCTATTGGGTTTGCAATGGGGTGACGAAGGCAAAGGTAAGGCCGTGGACGTGCTCACACCGCACTATGATGTCGTGGCGCGTTTCCAGGGCGGGCCGAATGCCGGCCATACGTTGGAGTTTGAGGGCCATAAAATGGTGCTCCATACCATCCCTTCCGGCATTTTCCGGGAGAATACGAAAAATGTCATCGGCAATGGTGTGATCATTGACCCGTATGTCATGTGTCAGGAAATCAAGGAGGCCTCCCAATATACGGATGTCCGTTCAAAACTTTTCGTCTCATTGAAGGCCAACCTGATTTTGCCCACCCACCGGCTGCTGGACCATGCCAACGAGGCTGCCATGGGCAGCAAAAAAATCGGCTCCACGCTGAAGGGCATCGGCCCGACCTATACGGACAAGACCGCCCGTAACGGAATACGTGTCGGGGATCTGCTCCTGCCGGATTTTGACAAAAAATACCGTGCGTTGCGCGATGCGCATCTGCGCAGGGTGGAGAGCATGGGCTTCGACTTTTCGGATGTCCGGATGGAGGGAATGTCTTTTGCCGATTATGAACAGGCATGGCTTGCCGCTGTGGAGCAGTTGCGCGGTTACCAGCTGGTCTCCACGGAATATCTGGTCAACAATGCGCTTGCAGACGGACATGCGGTGCTGGCTGAAGGGGCGCAGGGCACGCTGCTGGATGTGGATTTCGGCACCTATCCCTATGTCACCTCCTCCAACACAATCACTGCCGGAGCCTGCAGCGGTCTTGGCGTTGCTCCCGGGAACATCGGACGGGTCTTCGGGCTGTTCAAGGCCTATTGCACCCGTGTGGGAACCGGCGTTTTCCCGACGGAACTCTTTGATGGGACAGGGGAGTACATGCGCAAGCAGGGGCAGGAGTTCGGCGCCACCACAAAGCGTCCGCGCCGATGCGGCTGGATGGACCTGACGCTGCTGAAATACGCCTGTATGCTCAACGGAGTGACCGACCTCATCATGATGAAGGTGGATGTGCTCAACGGCTTTGACAAGGTGAAGGTCTGCACCGACTATCAGATTGACGGGCAGGTCACGCGGGAGATCCCGTTCCGGATTGACGAACGCATACAGCCTGTCTATACCGAATTGGAGGGCTGGAAGCAGCCGTTTGAATCGGGGCGGCTTGCCCCCGCACTGGAGAATTACCTGCATTTTGTCGAGGAATATCTCGGCCGCAAGACCTATATCGTCTCCTATGGCCCGGACAGGGAGGAGACATTGGTGTTTGGCAAATAGCAACAACAAAAACATATATTTATGGAAAACAGGAAAAGTTATGCATTGCCCATCGCAATGATGTTCTGTCTGTTAGCGATGATTTCGTTCGTCACCGGATTTCAGAACCCGTTCGGGGTGATTGTTAAGAACCAGTTCGGTGTAAGCAATTTCATGTCGCAGCTCGGTAATTTCGCCAATTTCATCGCCTATGCCTTCATGGGCATCCCTGCCGGCATGATGCTGAAACGCATCGGTTACAAGAAGACCGCCTTGTGGGCCATTGCGGTCGGTTTTGCCGGTGTGCTGGTCATGTTCCTTTCGGGCGTGGCGGCCTCTTTCGGCATTTATCTGACGGGTGCCTTTGTGGCCGGTTTCTCCATGTGCATGCTGAACACCGTGGTCAATCCCATGCTCAACACGTTGGGCGGCGGCGGCAAGAGAGGCAACCAGCTGATCCAGTTCGGCGGTGCGTGTAATTCCATCGCTGCCACCATTGTTCCTGTGCTGGTCGGCTACCTGATGGGGGATGTGGCCAAAGCTACCATCCGCGACGGCAATCCCGCCCTTTTCATAGCCATGGGCATTTTCGCATTGGCCTTTATAGTGCTTTCATTTGTCAGCATTCCTGAACCTTATGTGGAGCGGAACGAACCGCAAAGGTCACAATACGGTCCGATGTCATTCCGACATTTCCGTTTGGGCATCATCGCCATTTTCATCTATGTCGGTGTGGAGGTCGCCATTCCGAGCATTGCCAACCTCTACATGACCCAGACCGCTGAGGCGGGTGGATTGGCCATGCCGGCTGCAATTGCCGGCACGTTGTGCGGCACCTACTGGTTTCTGATGTTCGTCGGAAGGCTCGTGGGAGGTCTGCTTGGCGGAAAGGTCTCTCCGAAACTGATGTTAGGCACTGTGCTGTCCATTGCAGCCGTATTCGTGTTGCTGGCAATGTTCCTTCCCAGCGGCATTACAGTTAAGATGCCTGTGTTCCGTGCAGATATCTCTTTCGGCCTTGAAGATGTTCCGTTGCCCATCATGTTCCTGATTCTTTGCGGACTGTGCACCTCTGTGATGTGGGGCGGAATTTTCAACCTCGCTGTAGAGGGTTTGGGCAAATATACGGCGATGGGTTCCGGAATATTCATGGTGATGGTTTGTGGCGGCGGCATACTTCCCGCACTTCAAGGCTGGATTGCCGACATGACCTCCAATTACATCAGCAGCTTTTGGGTCGTGTTTGCAGGCATCATCTACATGCTCTTTTTCGCATTGGTCGGCTCCAGGAATGTGAACAAGGAGATTCCCACGGAGTAGTATGACATCCTGCTCAGAAATATAAAGAGGGCTCCCGAGTTGGAAGCCCTCTTTTTTTGTGTATTATCGTTTGGAGATGTTGAAGTGCCAGTATCTTTTTTCGGCATCCTGAAGCACGATATGGTAGCTGCCTGCGGGGAGATCCTGCAATTGCAGGTCGCACCTGTTATCCGTCATGGTCTGTCTCAGGACGATTTTTCCGGTTGCATCGCACAGGTAGAGCTGCCGCATGGGTATGGCTTGCGGTTCAGCAATCCGGATATGCAGCAGGTTTGTAACCGGATTCGGGTATATGAGGCATTCGGGACGGGGCTGCCCGATGGATGGTGTGCGTGTGACAATGTCAGGAATTGTATTGATGTCATACTTCTTGGAGATTACGCTGTCGAAGCGGACAATAATGGAGAGGGTGTCGCTGTCCAGCAGCATTGCCTTGAACCCTTCAATGCGCAGTGCAGAGGGGTCGCCACTCTCCCAAATGAATCCGGGACGCTCCCCCAACATGAAATCATGGGCGATACTGTCCGTAGTCTCGTTCCCGGACAAAAAGATGGGAATTACGGAAACCCATGCGGCGGGGGATTGCTCCATGGCCTGCAGTTGCGGATAGCAGGATTCCGTATATCTCCAATGCAGTGTGTCCAACAGTTGTTGCAGCAGGGTGCCGGTCATCTGCAGCGTTGGGAGTCCTTCGGTGGCCGTCTCCGGATCTTTCCCATTGATGCCTGCAAAACGGCTGGTCTGGCGGTCGTACACACATTGGCTGATTGAGGTCTGGCTGCTGTATTTCCGTCCGATAATGCTTCCCGTATAGTGTGCTCCGAACAGTTGCCCGCTGTTATAGCTTCGGCTAAGTGTCGTGTTTCCGTTGGCAAAGCCGATAAGTCCGCCGGTGCATTGGCTGCCACGGACGGCGTGGCTGTTGTAGCAGTATGATACGTTTGATGTGCCAAGTGCGCTGCTGCCGCTGCCGGCGGATGCGGTGCCTGCATATCCGACAATGCCGCCCACTTTGTCCGTGCCTCGGATGTCAGCTGCGTTATAGCATTCCTGGATGGTCGACTGGCTCATGTAGCCGCAAATTCCGCCGATGTATTCCTCACTGCCGGTGACAGGAGCATGATTGGCGCATTGCCGTATGTTGCTGCTGTTTCTGGCGCAGCCGGTGATGCCGCCGACATAGCTGCGGCCGCGGACACGTGAATGGACCCCGAGCTCAAGGCCGCTTACGGTTGCGGAATCCATGCAGCCGAACAATCCTGCAAAATCCATGTTTGCAGAGTCTATGACCATATTGTCAATGGTATGTCCGTTACCTTCCAGATTTCCCCTGAATGGAGTGGAACTGTTCCTGCCAACAGGTATCCATGAGTGTGCACTGTCGCAGACCGTCTGGAGATCCAACTGGGCATACAGTGCGAAATGGATGCCGCAGAAGCCGCTGTTGCGATTATAAACACCTTGGTAGCAGCCATTCGCATAATCGTTGACCGCATCGCGGAAGGCTGTCCAATCGTTCAGGTTGTCAATGCGCAGCGCATATTCGCGGCTCTGTCCGTCATTGCCCCAGACTGCAAAGAGGGAGGTGTCCTGCAGTACCAGAATGCTGTCCGCAGTGGTCAGCATGGAGGCACCTTGCTGGGTGAAGCTCCAGCCGCGAAGCAGCTTATGTGCCCTTTGGAACGGAATGGTGTCCAGTTTCAAATAATCGTTCAGGTATGCCTGAAGGATGATGTGCCGGTTGCTGCTGTCGTTTGCCCACAGCCGGATGTTGCAGCGTGTCCGCAATTGCAGCCGGGAGATGCGGATTTCCCGATATACGGTCTGCCGGTAGGAGGCGGTCAGGACAATATTGCTGTCCGATCCGGTAATCCGAACGTTACAATTGTTGATCTGTATGTTGTTTGAAGGGACAGCTCCCCATGTTATCCAGTCGCATCCGTTTAGAGCAAGGTCGTTGCGGACAAGCATTGCATTGTCGCCCTGTGCAAAAAGGACCGGTGTGGCGGCAATGCGGGCGGCTGTGTCTGTAGCGGCTGAAACCGGAATCGGACAATACCCCTGTGCCTGCTGCCAGTACCGTGAGTCGAAACCCGATGGCAGCGAGTCTGTCAGTGCGGAGGTGGAAAGGCCTGCCGCTGTGCTGTCATCCGTACCGTTGATTGCTCCCAACGGACTGATTTGCATATCATAATAGCAGTATCGGAATGAAACGCTCTTCTGGCTCTTCAGGCCGACAATGCTTCCACGTATTGTGTCAGCCCAAACCTGTCCGTTTTGGTAAACCTGTGTGATTTCCGTGCAGGAATAGCTGTTGCCGCAAATACCTCCGGCAGCTTTCGACGCAAGTATCTGTCCGCTGTTGAAACATCTGAGAATATGGGTATAGCGTGCGCTGTTGCCGTTGGTGTACCCGGCAATGCCACCCACTTTTTCCGTACCGGTGATATTGCCTGTGTTATGGCAGTCCGTAATGTCCGATTTGGCCATATTGCCGCAGATGCCGCCGATATGTGTGCTTTTCCCCTCAACATAGCCGTGGTTTGCACATCTGAGTATTTGCGAACCGTTTGCAGCGTAGGCTGCGATACCTCCGCAGTACTGCTTGCCGATTATTGTGTCATTTGCTGCAAGTGTCACATCCTCCACTAATGCGGAGTCAAGGTAGCCGAACAATCCCTTGTAATTGACGGTCGGTGTGTTGATGTAAAGATGTGATATGCGGTGCCCCATTCCGTGAAACTTGCCGCGGAAACTTGCGGATGAACTTTTCCCGACAGGTTCCCAATCTGTTCCTGAGGCATACAGGCTGTCCAGGTCAATGTCGGCGGTCAGTATGAAATGGATGTCCCTGAAACCTGTGGACTGGTTGCGGACCCCTTTGAACTCCCCTTTGCTGTAATTGTTGACGGCATCACGGAAAGCCATCAGCTCAGCGCGGTTGTTGATAGGGATGGCATGGCTGGAGTCTGTCCCGTCCGGACTCCATACGGCGTACAGTGTGGTGTCCTGTGTGCAGAAAAGCGTGTCCCCGCTTTGCAGTACGGCAGCGCTGCCCGCCCCATACGCCCAGCCTTGGAACAGAAAGTGTGTGCGGGTGAAAAGCGATGCCGGAATGAAGGCCGGCTGGTTTCCGCAGACTTCCAAGGTGTCCATTTGGCCGCTACCCTGATTGGCATTGAATGCGATTCTCCGGCAGACGGAACGGTAGGTGTGCAGCAGCGGCACCTGACGGAAGACGGATGTTCCGTCACCGACAAATATCAGGCGGTTGGAATCGCTTTTAAGGATAATTCCCTCATTGTCTGCGATTCGCACGCTTGTGCTGTCGTCGGAACGCCAGTATTGTCCTTGTGGGGTTTGCAGGTGAAACCGGTCCGTAACGCTGTCCAGACGCTCGTTCCCATTGAGGAACACAGGGCTTGTGGCACCAATGACCGCTGGCATTGAATCCCATTGTTGCGGCGATGGGTAGCAGTTTGCGCGGTAGCTCCAAAAAGCGTTGCCAAGCGCTTGTCGCAGGCTGTCCCCGGTCATCTGCCTTGTGTAAAGGCCTTCGGCGCAATTCAGGGAGTCCTGTCCGCCAATGGCTCCGGGTAGGCATGTCTGCCGGTCATAATAGCAGTCCTTGAATCGGGCGTCGTTGTGGAACTTTTGGCCTACAATCGCACCGGCCGATTGTGCAGCGGTCACGTTGCCGATGTTGTATCCGCTGTAGACCCGCAGGTTCTGGTTGCTGTAGCCGATGAGTCCGCCACTGCTGTTGCCTGCACGGATAAGGCCGCTGTTGAAACAGTGCCCGATTTCGGCGGAGTCGGTGCTGTTGCCGGAGGCGTAACCGGCAATTCCGCCGATTTTCCGTTCACCTGCGATGTTGCCGGTGTTCAGGCATTGGAACAGGCCGGTTGCATCGGCATATCCGGAGATGCCGCCGCCATTTGCGCTGTCACAGCGGACTTGGCCGAAATTGGCGCATCCGATGATTTGTGACTTGTGTTTGGAACTGTCCTCGGGCAGGACTGCGTTTTTGGGAGGGTTTTGTGGTGAGCCTTGGGAGGCTTTTGGCATGGTGCTGAGTAGACATGCCATCGTCGCGAACAGAAGAATGCGTCCGCAGAAGGGTGTAAGTGTTTTGTGCATAGTGCTTTAAAGTTAGTGTGCCTTCGTAAAAGGCAAGGTTAGTAATTAAGGATTAATTGTGCTGCAAAAGTAATAAAAATCCGAATAGGCCGGCTGATCTCCACAAAAAAAAATGTGTCATAAAATTATATAACAATGTATTAGATTTTCTATACACAAATGGTTATTTGTAAATAATATATTGTACAAATTTTTTTTGTTCCATGGGAGATAAGATTTTTTTATTTATATTTGCATTTGTTAATAGAAATAATTGTATAACTAATATTTATTCAAAATGAAGAAGTTCCTATTTTTTGTGATGGCGGTATTGGTGACAGTTCCGTCCGGTTATTCCCAAAACAGGGTTACATTTACGGAAACCTTCAATTCAACAAATTGTAGTTTTACACGCAGTCCGCAAAATTCATGGTTGTTGGACACTGTGTTGAATGTCAGTGGAAAAGCTGCATGGGGATTTGTGCCAAATGCGGAAGGTGACAGCATTGAACTGATATCTCCTGTGTATGATTTGAGCAAATATTCATATGCATACTTGCGTTTTTCACACATCTGCAAAGTATCCGATTTGGACTATGTGGCGGTGGAGTACAGGGAAAACTATGTGGGCTCCAAATGGAAAGCTGTATCTATAGCGGATTACAGGGGGGCGAGCACCGCGTTCCGCAGGCAGGGGCGTTTCAGTCACGAAAGCTATCTGGAATGGCAGAAGGCTGATTTGATGGCGGAACCGGACAATTCATGGTGGAAAGTGGAGTTGTTCGACATCAGTCAGGATGTCGCCTATGCTGAGGTGCAGTTCAGATTCATTATCAGAAAGGGTTCCACGGTGGGCACCAATTTTGCCTGGGGTTGGTTCATTGACAATTTTGAGCTGATTGTCTCCACCATGCAGATCAATCCTCCAGTAGTGCAGTTTGTGCAACCTCTGACCAACGGACTTGTGTTCGGCCCTGGCCCATACACCATATATGCGAAGGCTGCCAAAAGGACGATATGTCCGTTGAATAATCCGGTGCTCCGGCTTACTTACACCGCATTGAACGGTTCTGTTGTACGTGATTCCATCCTGATGACGTCGTATGAGGGTGACAGCATGTGGATGGCGGTGATTCCTCCGCAAAAGGTCGGCACGCAGGTGGCGTATACGGTTTATGCAGCGGATACGGTCGGCAATAACAATATTGCCTCTTCCGGCTATACCATAGGAAGGGAGTGGGGGTTGGACAGCAACTGTGTCGCCCTGCTCTCCATTGACTCCCCCTTTGTGGGGGCTTTGACAGGACAGGCGAACAAAGTTTGTGTGACGATTCAGAACCGTGGCTTGAGCAATCTGACATCAGCACTTATACGTTGGCGTGTCAACGGTGTGGACCAAACCCCGATGAAGTGGACCGGGAACCTGCCGGAAGGATTCAGCGGCATTGTATATTTGGGTACCTATGTTCCTGTCAACAGTGTGGATACCATTGAGGCAACCGTGAGCCTGCCCAACAATGATCCTGTAAACAATACAGGCGATACTGCGGCCAGTAAGAATGTTTATGCATGTTCTTCCTATATCAGTGGTATCTATACTGTCGGCCCGAACGAGAAATATACCAGTATTGGTGATGTGATGGAACTGATCCGTGTTTGCGGTGTAAATGGTGATGTGAACATCAGCGTGACAGGCGGAATTTATCCTGAAGTATTGGACTTTAGTGATTTGTGGTATCCTTTGAGCGGACACAAACTGACTGTCACCTCCGCTACCGGGAATGCGAATGATGTGGTCATCACCGGCACTTCTGCTCCAGGAACAAAGGCGTATTTTAAGAACAGCCGGAACATCGTGCTGACAAACCTCACTTTTGAAGGTACGGGTACCGGTATTTTGTTTGAGGAGGACAACGAAAACATTGAAATCAGCCATTGCCGCATTTTGTTGGACACCGAGACCTCCACCACTTATGCCGGCATTGCCATCCCGGATTGCACGCCGGACAAGATTCGCATTCTGGATAATTATATCAGGGGTGCTTATTACGGCTTGTATACGAAGGGGGTGAGTGCTACGCAGAAGATGACCAACATCACTTTCTGTAACAACACACTGGTGGAGCCATATTATGGTACATTATTATATTATACGGATTTCGACTACGTGGATAATAACAGGATATATTCCCGTTCCAAGAATGCCGTCATGTTGTTCGGGTTGGACATGACCAACTGTAATGCGGAGTCGGTGTCAGGGAACCGGATTATCACCATGTCGCCGGTTTCCCAGGGTCAGGGCATATACGCCTCCTACTTCAATGAGGACAGCAGCCGTGCGGCGGTGATTGCAAACAACGAAATCATCTATAATGTCACAGCGGCCTGCTATGGCATTGACGCCCGTTATTCGCAGGCCGAATTCTACCACAACACGGTCATCATGTATGGCAGCGCCGCTTCATACGGCCTGTACTGCACCAACACAATGCAGGGCATGGACATGCATTTCTACAACAACAATTTTGTCTGCTACAACAGCGGATACCCGGTCTATTTCACCGGCAAAACGCTGATAGGTTCGGAAATCCTGATGGATTACAACAACTGCTACGGTAACACCTATGTCGGATATTTTGGTGTCGGCATTACTGATGTTAATGTCTGGTCACAACAGGTGCAGGACCAGCATGCGGTGAATGTCAATCCATTGTTCTATGATTATACAGTCAGCGGCAAATGTGCCAATTACACAAGCCTCATCTGTCCGGTCGGACGCATCGTCAGGGATATTTTGGATTCGGTCCGTTACGGTTCCACCGCGATAGGCTGCTACACTTCGCAGTCTTACGATTTTGATGTGCTCCCGCTCAGCTTTGAGGCACCTGCAGGTTCCGTCACTATCAACCAGTCCGCTCCGGTCAAGGTGCGGATAATGAATAACAGTTCCAAGACAAGCCTGACTTCCGTCAGGGTGAACTGGACTGTCAACGGAAAGTTGCAGACCCCGTATGACTGGAAGGGCAGTCTGGCGCCTTATCAGGATACGCTGCTGAACATAGGGAATTTCCTTCCCGCTCCTGAAAACAATATTCTTGTGGTCTGGACTGAGATGCCCAACGGCATGCGGTCGGATGACTATCGTGGGAATGATACTGTACGGACTGTCGTCTACGGATGTGCCGGTCCGATGGCAGGTGTTTACACTATCGGGGCGGGCAAAGATTTCGCCACAATTGAGGAGGCTATGGGCGTCATATCCATCTGTGGTGTGGGCGGACCGCTGACCTTCAAGTTGGAAAAGGGTACTTACGGTCCATTGACGCTGAATCAGATAGCGGGTGTTAACAGCAAAAATACACTGACCTTCACTTCCGTTAGCGGAAACGCCTCTGATGTGGTGTTCACGGGTGCATCGCCTGTCATCACAATTTCGAACTCCTCCCATGTCCGTATCACCCATGTGACGGTGGACGCCTTGAATTATACCTATGCGATTCGGATCATGGGGGCTTCCAAAGATGTGCAGGTCAAGTGCTGCAACATATCATTGAACCCGAAAAACACAAGCGGGCAGTATGGCATCTACGCAAATAATGACGGCTCCATCCGAGATAGTGTGCTTCTGGTCGGGAACCGGATTGACGGAGGTTATTACGGCATCTATTTTTACGGCGGGACTGGCAGTCCGGCAGCCCAGCACGGGCGTTACAACCGTGTGGACAGCAACACCGTCTCCAATGTATATTATTATAGCATCTATTTGTGCTATGCCGATTGTGAAAGTGTTTCCCATAATGTCATTACGGACAGGATGCAGAACAACAATACGGCGTTTTATGGCATCTATTCTTATTATTGCAACCAGAAGTATGTCACCAACAACTTTGTCAATGCAGCCTATCCCAATTATACGGGCAGTGTGGCGGGTGTCTACATCTCTTATTCCAATTACAGCACATATGCGCAGAGCACTACGGACACCACCTATATCCTGAACAATGACGCGCGTGTGCACCATGCCTCCTCAAACTACACCTATCCAATTTATGCAAATTATACCGGAAACACGCAGATCATGCATAATTCAGCCTATGCGACATCCACCGGAAATTATGGCTACGGCATATATTCATGGGCTGCCAACCCATACTATTGCCAGTTACGGAACAATAATGTGTATATGGTAGGAGGCACAACCGGGTATCCTTTATATTGTGGCGGTACAATCGGCTATTTCCAGATGTCCGGCAACAACATTTACCGTGAGAAGGGCAACAACCTTGCCTATATGGGCGGCGCCAGAACCACTTTGGCCCAAGTGCAGAACTATGACAAGACGGCAACAAGTGTGATGCCTGACTATATTGACCTGGCCGCATCAAGGCAGGTTTGCAGCAATAAGGGCATAACCGCCGCTCCGGTGACCAATCTCTATTACCAGAAGTATGGTTACCGTGACCTGTTGGATTCAGTCCGTCCCTCCAAGGATGTGACTCGCGGAGCCTATGAGGTCACACCGTTGGTCAATGATGCCAGGCTGGTGACTTTTTTGGAACCGTCCTCAACCGTGCTTTCGTATGGCACCAGCACCGATGTGAAGGTGGTCCTGTATAACAGGGGGGACAGTGCGCTCACCTCCTGTGTCATCGGTTGGGATGTGAACGGGGTTTCCCAAACTGCTGTGAAATGGACGGGATCCCTCTACCAGAATCAGAGCATTGCCGTCAAATTGGGGAGCCTGCAGGTGTTTGACAGCACGTATGTGATTACAGCCTATGCTTCCGATCCGAACGGGAAGAAGGACGACTTTCCTGGAGACAACACAATCTCAATAGAGGCACAGGGTTGTGTCATGCAGTTGAACGGAACCTACGTGGTGGGCAACAGCAAAAGTGCGGACATGCCTTTTGAACGTGCCGTAAGGATCATTGAGAAATGCGGTGTGTCCGGACCGGTGACATTGAAGGTGGAAAACGGAACCTACAGGGTCAATATGTATTTCTCCACAATCATTGGCATGTCTGACAAAACCCCCATCACCGTCACTTCACTTTCTGGCGACAGCAGCGATGTGGTGATTGAGGCGGCGGCCGAGGCTCCGGCAATGGTTCTGGGTTATACGCACAACTTCACGGTTTCACATGTGACCGTCAGCGGTTTTTCCGGCGGTTCCAACTCCACAGCCATCCAATTGGTTGGCGGCAACAAGCATCTGACCATTCGTGGGTGTCATCTGAACACAGCGCGTCTGAACAGCCAGAAGGTGGCGGATGTGGCCGTTTATTCCGACAAGCCTTCCGATCCTGACACGGTGCTGGTGATTGCACAGAACACCATCACAGGCAATGGCGGAATCTATCTGTACGGGAACAGTTCCGCCAGTTCGTACGATGTGCGGATTGACAGCAACCGCATCTTGAGTCCGTACCATCATGCCATTTACACCTATTATTATGACATACGTTCCATCAACAATAACTTTATCCACAAGGAGGCAAATGAGTCAGTCTGCCAATTTGGGATTTATCCGCAATATACATATGGCGTGGCCAGACATGCCACCACCATCAGCAATAACCGGGTGCATGGGAATTATTTTTACAGCCTGTATATGAGCAACAACTATTCCATGGGCTATACCTCCTGGAACATCAACTATCCGTTGCTGATCACCAACAACGAGTTCATCTTCACCGGATCCAATTCAGGGTATAATTTCACATTCTGGAACAGCGGCGGCTATCTGATTATCGCCAACAATACCCTGATTGTCCCCCAAGGCGCCAGCAGGACTTACATGATGAGCATATGGACATATAATCCCGGACATTTCAAGTGCATGAACAACAATTTTGTGAACTATGGCAACTGCACCAATATTTTCCATACCAACATGACCAACCAGAACACATATATGGATGTATGGGACTACAACAACTATTGGATAGGTAACGGCCAGTTCAGTTATAATGGTGCCACCTTCAAAACAGTGTCCGGATTCAGCAACATGCTGGGAAACAACCGCGATGCCAATTCCACGGAGCGTGATCCGAGGATTCTTTATGCCGACTCCATCGCAAAACCCACTTCGTGGGCAGGGATGCTATGTCCGCCTGCGGATTCGGT
Source organism: uncultured Bacteroidota bacterium (assembly GCA_902774175.1). Taxonomy (GTDB): domain Bacteria; phylum Bacteroidota; class Bacteroidia; order Bacteroidales; family WCHB1-69; genus UBA1195. Next base: position 4,180 of record CACYHG010000005.1, on the reverse strand, counting down.
GTACACTGACATCCTTGGCATGCAGCGCAGCACCCCCACTTATAAGGGCTGCTATTCGGAGACCTTTAACGTGGATGCTGCCATGATGGGTTTTGTGGAGCCTTCGTTCGAATCAGTGTCAGCCGGCGACCCCGTGCCTGTAAAGGTAAGTTTGAAGAATGTCGGCAAAGACACCATCAGCACCCTGACCATCCGCTGGACAGTGGACGGTGTCGCGCAGACGCCCGTTAGCCTTGCCAATATGAAATTCGCCTCCCAGGAGACTCGTGAGGTGTCAATCGGCAGTTTCATTGCCGGGAGCAACCGGAGCAGCACCACCATTGTGGTTTGGAGCGAGAATCCGAACGGAAGGCCGGACAACAACACCAACACCGACACCATCCGCAGGAATCTGCTCGTCTGTAGCAAGGCCTTGGCGGGGAAATATGTGGTCGGTCCAAGTGCCAAAGCCGATTTTGCCGATTTGGGCCAGGTGGTTTCCCTGCTTAATTATTGCGGTATCTCCGCTCCGGTGGTGATAGAACTGGAATCCGGAAGTTATCCTGCGATAGAGATGGGGAATATTGCGGGTGCCAGTGCCACAAATACGATAACCTTCACTTCCGTCATCCGAAACCGCGAAGCGGTTGTGATTGGGGCGGAAAAGTCCCCATCTTTAGCATTGAAAGGTTCCAGATTTGTCCGGTTTGAGGATGTGACCATCGGTAACACCACCGGTTCCAATAACCTTGTGGCCGTGTCATTATCCGGATACATTGATGATGTGATGTTCCGCCATTGCAACCTGTATGCCTACGCTGCCGCCACTTCCAACAACTCCATGGTTGTGGATTATTCCTGCAACACTGCTGCAAATGCCACCAACTATTTGAAGAATGTGCGTTTTATGGGCAACGAGGTGCGCGGCGGATATTACGGCTTCTACCTGTACTATGCGGGCGGCAATGCAAACAACTGCAAGACGTCGGCGATGAACCGGGCCTCTGTGCGGATTGACAGCAACTATATTTACGACCAGTATTACTATGCTGTCTATTCCTACCATTATTCCCATGTGGAGAGTTTCTCCCACAACACGGTTGTGGCGCGTTCAAGTGCAAGCTACCACTATGGAGCCTACTTCTACTACAACTTGGTGGACAGCATCAGTGGCAACCATATACGGCAAAGCGTGAACTATTCGTACAGCGGATTGCAGCTGCACTACCTTAACAATACCTCCTATTTCGGTTCGGACATCCTGCCTGCAGTGGTGGACAATAACGAGATGGTGGTTCGCGGTCAGACGTATGCCTATGGATTCTACATCTATTACTGCAATGCGTTGGTCGCCAACAATTCGGTGTACTGCAATGGGCCGACAAACTATGCCCTTTATCTCGGGACTACTTCTAACGGTTACAAATTGGAGTTTATCAACAATATCCTGATGACGGAGGGCGGTTCAACCAACAACTATCTGATCTATTGCTCTGCCGCCGCTACGCTGACCACTTATCCAATAATTATGGATTACAATGATTATTACACATCCAGTTCAAAGAAGACTGCATTCTATTGCGGATCGGCGCAGACATTTGCCACCTGGAAAACTGCCTACAACATGGAGGCCCACTCGTTGGAGATTAAGCCGGACTTCCACAATCTGCCTGAAGATTTGAGCATAGGCCAGTTTGATGACCGGTTGAAGTGTAACCGCCATTCCCGGGTGATGCGGGATATAAACAACGGTGAGCGCACCAGCCTGACCATCATGGGCGCCTACAGCATACCGCTGTTCGAGGGCTACGATTTGCAGGCCGAGGTTTTTGTGGAACCAACGGTGGGCGGTATCCAATGTTTTCCGGACAGGACACCTGTGAAACTTGGCATCTACAACATGGGCACCTATAATGCGGACTTCACTGCAATACCGGTGACACTCTGCCTGAAATGCGAGAGCGACTCGGTGAACTTTGTGAAGAAGATCATACTGAATAATGGCGGCATAGGCATCATGAAGCGAGACACTTTCGAACTGGAGCCGGCCATGGACATCACCTATCCCGGCCTGTACAGGCTGACGGCATGGCTTGAGTGGGCGAAGGATCAGAATTCCAGCGATGACACGCTGAACCTGGACTACTACGTTGATAAGACGGTGCTGCCGTATGACAACGACTTTACAGGCACTTTCGCTGGTGTTGCGACCAACCAGGCCTACGGTGACATCTCGTGGGAGGTGGTGAACAGCAATCCGGTGATTGCTCCGGTGTACGGCACGGGCAGCCTGCTGTTCCGCTCGTCGGAGGCCCGCGGATCCATCAGCCAGGCGCTGTTCACATCTGTGAGCTTGCAGGGCACCTATAATCCGCGTCTCTATTTTTGGTATGCGCATGACAACAGGAACCCGTATCAGCGGGATCAGATGGATGTCCGCATCTCCCAGGACGGCGGCGCCACCTTCAGGACGCTGCAGACACTCTACCGCTATGACGCCAAGTGTGCGCAGCCGACATGGAAGGAATACAGGATAGACCTGTCAAATTACCAGAAAGGCAACTGCATCATCATCGCCTTCACGGCGTATAGCTATGGTGGCGGCGACCAGACGGTGGATCGTGTCAGAATTGTTGCACAACAGGATATGCGGGTGCTGGTTGATACTCCCAAGGTTTCGGACTTCGTTGCCTGCAACCTGACTGGCAGAAGCCTTACCGTATATCTGGAGAACCTGACCGGCCAGGAGGTTCCGTTCAAGGCAGGCGACTCCGTGACAGTGGAGATGAGCGGCGCTTCCAATTTTGTGTATAAAAAGGCTCTGACCGGACGTCTGGAGAACCGTGAGACTGACACTTTGACGCTTGCTCCGATTGATTACGTGGGCGGCGGACAGTTTGACGTGAAGGTCTATGTGAACTCGGTTGACAGCAACGCGGCCAACGACACGGCGAAGTTCAGCCTGAACCTGAACCCGGATCTGGCGGTGGTCTCCCATGACGCTATCGGCTATACGGAGCCTGGCGACACGGTGTATGTTGGCTTCACGATGAAGAATACGGGTAATCTTGACATTGTCACGCCGTTTGACGTCCGTGTGGTGGTGAACCGCGAGGATACGGTGGTTGAGCGCATCAGCCAGGTGCTGAAGCCGGGCGACACTCTGTACCACCGGTTCGGCAAAGGCATTATCGTGCCGATGACGACGGCCGACCAGCCGTATTACCTGCTGGATGTGGCCGCGCTGCTGCCTTGCGACGCGGACGGTGACAACGACACGGTGCGTATCATCGGTACGGACAGCGTGGTGCTGACGGCGGTGATTGACAGTGCTGGCAAGGCCTGCATGACACTGACGGAGAAGATCGCACCGATGTATGCGGGCGAGAACCGCAACTATACTTTCAGGCAGCAGTATCGTGTGCCCCGTTTGAGTGTGAACGGTGCACGTGAGACCTACAGGGTGACAGTTTATATGGTTTCCTTGGACGGTGATTTTGACCGCGGCAATGATACGGCTTCGGTGGAAGCCTGTGTCGAGGGCGGAGTGGGCATTGGAGACGCTGTTGCCGACCGTTGGACGGTTGGTCAGAACGTGCCGAATCCTGCGTCCGATGTGACACGTATACCTTACGAACTCCCAGAGGCAGGCGTGCTGACATTACGCATAATGGGTCTGAACGGTCAGGTTCTGTATCGTGAAGAGATGCAGACTGAGGCCGGTTCGGGTGACATCCGCGTGAATGTTTCCGACTTTGCGTCCGGTGTGTATTACTATAGCGTGGAATACTGCGGCGAACGTGTTGTCAGGAAGATGAACATTGTGCGGTAATAATTATAATGTAGGGACGCGGCGCGCCGCGTCCCTACATTATAATTATAAATAATTGTAAAGACGGGCGCCGGAGGGAGCCCGTCTTCATGTAGGAAAATGCGTCCGGAGGCCGAAAAACCTTCCAAACATCCCTTGGATTTTTGCCCTCCGCGGTGCCTATGCCGCCTGAAAATGCCCCGGTGCGGCCCTGAAATCAGATGCAACAGGCTGTACCGCATGATGTTAACTTTATGCAAAAAATATTTTCATAAAAGTGTTTTTTGTATTGCAAAAGGTAGTACTTTTGCAATCCCGAAACGGAGGGGCGCAGCCCCGTGTTTTGGGAGAGTTCTTTGAACAGGATGGAGATAAGCAGCAGACATCCCG
>CACYHG010000004.1 GCA_902774175.1 uncultured Bacteroidota bacterium | reverse complement strand
TGTATGACCGTTGGGGCCAGCAGGTGTACTACACTCAGAAGACTGACGACCGCTGGGACGGCCGAATCGGCGGCAAGCCTGTGACGACCACCAGCGTCTACTCCTACAAATTGATTGTAAAGGATTTCACGGGACAGCTGCATGAGTATGTGGGGCATGTGACCGTGGTGAAATAAATCTTTTCGGACTGTTCCCAATAATGAAAATCATACGGTTCACAACGTGCATCCTGCTTGGCTTCCTAAGTATGGGGATGGTGCAGGCCATCAACGTCAAGGTGCGTGTGCTCTCCGAATTTAATGTAAAATCTGTGGTTTTCAGGACAGAAGCCGGCCAATACATGCTTCTGTGTGACAATTCTCGTGTCTTCGAGGATGATTTGAAGCCGGGCGAGGCGGTCACGTTGAGTCTGTATGACAACCAAATACGTGTTGAAAAGGGCATTGAACTTATAGGCACCTATTCGCAGGTTGACATGATAGGCACACGCTACAGCAATGTCTTTTCCCTGCAATTGCCCCAGTGGAGCAAAAGACGCAGCTATGAGGAGCGGCTTTCGGTCTCAGTGAAGCAGGGGATGCTGCTGATAAACCGGATCGATCTGGAAAGATATGTGGCCGGAGTTGTGCAGTCGGAGGTGTTCGGCAGCTCCAACGATGTGGAGTTCTTCAAGATACAGGCTACAGCCGCCCGCACCTACTGCCTCGCCAACCTGAACCGGCATCTGAAAGAGGGCTACAACATGTGCGATGCGGTGCATTGCCAGTCCTATAAGGGCAAGTGCACCGAGGCGGACATCCTGCGCGGCACCTTTGAAACCTACGGCGATGTGATTGTGGACAGCAATAACCACTTGATCACACCGGCCTACCATTCAAACAGCGGCGGGATGACGGTTGATGCCGGCGACATATGGCAGCGTTCCGTACCTTATCTGCAGGCGCGGGTGGATTCCTTCAGCATGGATGCCCGTAACTACATGTGGGAAAAATGTATCCCAACTGACCAGTGGACTGCCTTTTTCGTTTCCAACTACGGCTCCTCATACCGTTCTGCAGAGAAGCAACAGATAATCCGGCATCTTTCGCAGCCTCAGCGTATGGCCTATTGGGTTATAGGCAAGGATACCGTCCCGACAAAAAATATTCGCAACCATTTCAAGCTGCGATCCTCCTACTTTTCGGTGCAGCCACAGGAGGGGGGCGACAGCGTCTGTTTGAGCGGCAGAGGCTACGGACACGGTGTGGGACTGAGCCAGGAGGGTGCAATCCAAATGGTACGTAGCGGTTACGGATTTCAGGAGATCCTGCAGTTTTATTATCGGGATGTCCATATCGTAAAATATACTGACATCATAAATTTTTAGGGATGGAAAAGGTGGAAGTGAGGGTCCGGTGCATCGCGGAATGGGGCGGTTCGTCCATGCGTATGGTTTTGATGGAGACAATCGACAGGGGGACGGTTTTCCCGGTCATTATCGCGGAGAACGAAGCCAGCTACCTGACGCGCGAGTGGATGGGCGACGAGGGTATGAAGCGTCCCGGCCCATACGACCTGTTGTCGGAAATGCTTAAGGGTTTTTCCATAGAATTGCGGGAAGCGCTCATTTATCATCTTTCTGAAGGTGTCTTTATGACGCGGATGGTTTTCGCCTCGGAACAGCATGAGCTTGAGGTTGAGGCAAGAATCTCAGATGCTGTGATTATGGCCATACGGAGCCATTGCCCCGTGTATGTCCTGCCTGAGGTGCTTGAAAAGGTTGGTGTCTCCTCAAACGTGCTTAAACGCATGGAGGAGCTGGTTACCGATGATGGTAAGGAGTCTGAACCGGCTTCCGAAATGTCGCTCGAAACATTGGAACGGCGCTTGCATGAGGCGGTCGAAAACGAGGATTTTGAATCGGCCTCCACATTGCGTGACCAAATCAAGGCGTTGAAAGGCAACGGATAAGCCATGGACACCATCGCCGTACAGTTCCAATACCCCCTTGATTCCGCACTGCCCGCCCATGTGCCGTCATTTGACTCCTCTTTGCGTGCTTTGCTTGACAGTGCCATGGTGCTGCATCCGGCACATGCCGTTTCGGACTCGATTCCGTCCCTGCAGCTGCTGATGCCGGTGGAATTAGGCCAGCCGCTTCCCAGGATTATGATACTCTCCTCACTGTTCCCTTGCCTGCTGGTATTGTATCTTGCAGTTGTTGCCTTCAACCGCTTCCATAGTGTCCCGATTTCCGTCACTTCCGGAAAGAAAATGACGGACAGGCTGTTGCCGCAACTTTTTTTGTCTGACCGTACCATTACGGACGAATGGACCCGTTGGATGCGTTTTGTTGCGCTCTGTGTCGGTTTTGCGCTCTGTGCGGCCTCTTTCATGCATTGGTCCGGCAGTTCCGCACGTACAGCCATTGCTTTGGCGGGATGTGTCTCTTATGTTTTCGCCAAGCAGTTGCTGCGATACTGCTCGGCATTCCTTTTGGATGTGGAGACACTTTCCCGACAGTTTGTGCGCCGCAAGTATGCCATTTATTATAATGTATTGCTTTGGTTGGTGATGGTGGCCTTTGTCCATGCCCTCTATCCCTCCACCCTGGTGTCCGCAGTTTTTCCAGTCACTTTGGCGGTTGTAAATATATTTCTGTTAATCAATGCTATATCTATTTTTTCAAATAAAATGAAATTGTATGGCATTTTTTTGTACTTTTGCACTCTGGAAATCATGCCGGCTGCCTGCATGGTTTTATATATATTAAGGTGTTAAAGAATAAGTAGTTAGGGGATATTCATGAGAATAAAAAACGTTCTGTTTTCACAGAATCCTCCGCAAAATTTTGACAAAAGTCCTTATGCGGAGTACACGAAAAAGTATAATGTGAAAGTGAATTTCTTCAAGTTTTTCCAGTCCGAAGAGATCACTGTCGAGCAATTCCGGAAGAAAAGAATCCATATTGAAGACTATACGGCTGTCATTATGACCAGCAAGAAGGTGGTTGACCATTTTTTCTCCATTATCGGACAAATGAAGATTTCACTGCCTTCGGAATGCCATTTCTATTGCATCAATGATGCGGTCGCCTTTTATCTTCAAAAATATATCGTGTACCGTAAGCGCAAGGTTTTTTATGGCAACGGTGAGCAGGAGGATCTGATCCGCCTGTTGGGTGAAAACAAGGAGAAATATCTCTATCCCTGTGGTGTCGAGACCATTGCCAACACCTTCAGCGATCTGATGGACATGCACAAAATATCCTACAAGAAAATAGAAATCTACCATATCTCATACGCGGATCTTACACCGCTTGAACTGGACAAGGGAAGTTACGACCTTATAGTCTTCTTCAGCCCGCACGGCGTGGATGCCTTCCGGAAATCCTATCCGGATTTTGTACAGGGCGACATACAGATCGGCACATTGGGGAGCCAGGTCGTCGAAAAGGCACAGCAGGAGGGGCTGCGTGTCGACGTTTCCGCCCCCACGCCTGAGCACGCCTCCATCTTTACGGCGGTTGACTGTCTGCTGCAGAAAACCAACGGGCGCAAGCGATGAGTCTGTACGGATTCCCCAAGGAGGAACATTTGTGCGGGAAAAACAATTTTCAGCTGCTTTTCAAGGAGGGCAGGGCCTATTATCATGCCGCCTCGCTCAAGCTGATGTGCCTGCACAGGCCTGCGCCGGCGCTTGAGGTCCATGCGGGGATGGTGGTTCCGAAAAAGGTGTTCCGTCATGCGGCTGACCGCAACCGTGTGAAACGGCTGCTGCGGGAGGCTTACCGGTTGCGCAAGCCGGATTTCCATGCCGCCATAGGCCGGATTCCCTGCGCATGGCAGCTGCTGTTTGTCTACACCGGACGTGAACTTCCAACTTTCTGGCAGGTTCAAAATGGTGTCAACGCACTGTTAACCAGTGTTCAAAAGAAATATTTGGCCGAGGCTGATAAAAAAAACGGTGTGGATGGCACGAAGGTATAGCGATTTGTGCTATATTTGCAAACTTTGGAAACGAATCGTATTAGGAATATAAACACATAATTATCAAATAATTAAAAAATGCGAAACAAAGGGTTTATTTTATTTTTTGCAGTAACGTTTGCGTTGGTCTGTCTCTATTCCTTGTCGTTTACGTACTGCACGCGCAGGGTTGAAAACAGGGCGAAAGAATATGCGCAGAACGATCCCACCCGTGACACGCTGATTGCACGGGCGAACGGAAACGCCTTTATGGAGACCTATCTGCTGGATTCATCGGCGAAAGCCCGTGAAACCAAATATTTGCAGAGAGTTTCCGATTCCACGGCATGCTATCTGCCAAAGCTGTCGTATAGGGAGTGCAAGGAAAGGGAGATTAATCTGGGTCTGGACCTTAAGGGCGGTATGAACGTGACCTTGGAGGTCTCCGTTCCCAACATTGTGACCTCATTGGCCGGCAACGGTGCGAAGGATTCGCTGTTTGTCAAGACGATGAAGCTGGCAAAGGAGAAACAGTACCGTTCCCAGAGCGATTTCATCACGCTGTTCGAGCAGTCCTTCAAGGAGGTTGCCCCCGCCAACGCCAAGCTCTCCACCATTTTCCGCAAGCTGCAGCTTAACAAGAACAATCCCACCAATGCCGATGTGATTGCCGCGCTGCGTGAGGAGACGGAGTCCGCGTTGAGCAACGCCTTCATGGTGCTGCGCGCCCGTATCGACCGTTTCGGCGTGACACAGCCGAACATCCAGCGCCTGCCGCAGTCCGGCCGTATCATGGTCGAGCTGCCGGGTGTGAAGGAGCCGGAGCGTGTCCGTAAGCTTTTACAGGGTTCTGCAAATCTGGAGTTCTGGAAAACATACGAATACGGTGAGATTGCCGAGCTGTTTTCACAGGCCAATGACCGCATTGCCGAAATCAACAAGGGCGAGGCTCCTGTTGTGAAGGATACTGCGGATGCCGCAACGGAGGAGAAGGCTGCCGACAAAAATGGCACCGGTTTTTACGATGAGTCGGATTCCACCGAAGTGGATGAGGAGGAAACTGAAGACGAAAGCCAGCTCTCACCGGAGGAGTCTCTTGCAAAATACCCGCTGCTCTCCAAACTGTATATGGATCCCCAGCGCCGTCCGGACGAGGATGGCAAATATGGCCCGCTGGTCGGATACTGCCACGAGTCTGACACCGCCGATGTCAACGCCATGCTGAACATGGAGGCCGTGAAGAGCATCTTCCCTCAGGATCTGAAACTTTGCTGGCAGGCCAAGTTGGGCAAGGACAAGACCCCCGTGCATTACCTGATCGCCCTGAAGGCGGTCGGCGAACAGGGTCCTGTTCTGGACGGCAAGGTTGTGGTTGATGCCCGTCAGGACTTCAACGACCGTGCCGGAAATGAGATTTCCATGACCATGAACACCGAGGGCGCCAAGCAGTGGAAGAAAATCACCGAGGAGAACAAGGGCAACTGCATCGCCATCGTGCTGGACAATCTGGTCTATTCCTATCCGCGCGTAAACGATGTCATTCCGAACGGACGTTCCTCCATCACCGGCGGATTCTCGTTAGAGGAGGCCAAGGACCTTGCCAACCTGCTGAAGGCCGGTAAGCTTCCCGCCCCCGCCGTTATTGTTTCTGAAGAAATCGTGGGACCTACGCTGGGTCGCGAGTCCATCCGCTCCAGTTTGATCTCCTTCATCATCGCATTCTGCCTTGTGCTGATTTACATGGCCTTCTACTACAGCAGGGCCGGTTGGGTCGCAGGCATCGCCCTGGTGACCAACATCCTCTTCATTTTCGGAACACTCGCCTCCATCGGTGCGGTTCTGACGCTGCCCGGTATCGCAGGTATCGTGCTGACTTTGGGTATGGCTGTGGACGCGAACGTCATTATATTTGAACGAATTCGTGAGGAAATCCGGGCCGGTAAGGGAGTGCGTCTGGCATTGGCCGACGGTTACAAGGCGGCCTATTCCGCCATCATCGACGGTAACGTCACCACGCTGATCACCGGTATCATCCTCTTCATCTTCGGTTCCGGCCCCATCCAGGGTTTCGCCACCACGCTGATTATCGGTATCCTTTCATCACTCTTCACGGCCATCTTCGTTTCCCGTCTTATCTTCAACTGGATGCTGAACAAGAACCAGGATGTGACCTACGGCAACAAGTGGACGCTGAACGCCATGACCAATTTCCATTTCGACTTCCTGGCCAAGCGTAAGATCTTCTACGTGATTTCCGCCGTATTGATCGGTATCGGAATCATTTCGCTCTGCATCCGTGGTCTGAACTTCGGTATTGACTTTACCGGAGGCCGTACCTACACTGTCCGTTTCGACCAGCCTGTGAAGGCGGAGGATCTGCGTGCCAGCCTCACCAAGGTATACGACGGCATCACACCGGAGGTTAAGACCTTCGGTTCCGACAACCAGATGAAGATTACCTCCAAATGGCGTTTCTCCAACGGTGAGGACGAGAGCTCCGAGATTGACTCCCTCTCTGAGGTGCGTCTGTATGAGGGCTTGAAGGGATATTTCAAATCCAATGTCACCTTTGAGGATTTCAGTGTGCAGAACCAGAGCGTGGGTCTGATCAGTTCGCAGAAGGTGGGCGCCACCGTGTCGCGCGACATCACCCGTAGTGCCTTCCTTTCTGTGGCCATCGCCCTGTTGTGTATCTTTGTCTACATTGCACTGCGGTTCCGTAATTGGCAGTTCGGTTTGGGCGGCATCATCTGTCTGGCCCACGACACGCTGTTCATCATCGGCACCTTCTCGCTGCTGTATGGGCTGATGCCCTTCACGATGGAGGTTGACCAGGCGTTCATCGCGGCCATCCTGACAATCATCGGTTACTCCATCAACGATACGGTGGTTGTGTTTGACCGTGTGCGTGAATACCGGACGCTCTATCCGAAACGCAACCTCAAGGAGAACATCAACGCGGCGGTCAACAGCACCCTGAGCCGTACCATCAACACATCCGGCACCACGCTGGTCACACTGCTGGCCATCTTCCTGCTGGGCGGTGAGGTTATCCGCGGCTTCGTGTTCGCCCTGCTGCTCGGTATCCTTATCGGTACCTATTCATCCATCTTCATCAGTACTCCTATTTCCTACGAGTTCCTGAAAAAGAAGGAGGATTCTGAAGCAATTGAGAAAAAATAACACATTATAATCATCATCATGGAAAGAGACAAACAGATTTTCGATCTCATTCAGAAGGAGAGGGAACGTCAGACAAAAGGTATAGAGCTGATCGCCTCCGAGAATTTCGTGAGTGACCAGGTGATGGAGGCCATGGGCTCCGTCATGACAAACAAGTATGCTGAAGGCTATCCCGGCAAACGCTACTACGGCGGATGCCAGGTGGTGGACCAGAGCGAAACCATCGCCATCGAACGCGCCAAACAGCTGTATGGTGCATGTTGGGCCAATGTGCAGCCGCACAGCGGTGCACAGGCCAACATGGCTGTGTTCCTGGCCTGCCTGAATGCAGGCGACACCTTCATGGGCATGGACCTGAACCACGGCGGACACCTGAGCCACGGTAGCCCTGTCAATTTCAGCGGCATCATGTACAAGGTGGTCGGTTACCAGGTCAAGGAGGAGACCGGCACCGTCGATTACGACGATATGGAGAAGAAGGCCAAGGAGTTCCGTCCGAAACTGATTATTGGTGGGGGTTCCGCCTACAGCCGCGACTGGGATTGGGAGCGCATGCGTGCCATCGCCGACAGCATCGGCGCCATTCTGATGGGCGACATTTCCCATCCTTCCGGTCTGATCGCCAAAGGTTATCTGAACAATGCCGTCAAATATTGCCACATTGTGACCACCACCACCCACAAGACCCTCCGCGGACCGCGCGGTGGCATGATTCTGATGGGTGAGGATTTCGACAATCCGTGGGGCAAGACCACCCCGAAGGGTGAAATAAAGAAGATGAGCGCCTTGTTGGACAGCGCAGTGTTCCCCGGAACACAGGGCGGCCCGCTGGAGCATGTCATTGCCGCCAAGGCCGTCGCTCTCGGCGAGGCTTTGACCGACAGCTATGACCAGTACATCCAGCAGGTGATGAAGAACGCCAAGGTGATGTGCGAGGCCTTCGTGAACAAGGGCTACAAGGTCATCAGCGGCGGCACCGACAACCACCTGATGCTTATCGACCTCCGCACCAAGTTCCCCGAACTGACCGGTAAGGAGGCTGAGAATGCGCTGGTGGCAGCCGACATCACAGTCAACAAGAACATGGTTCCTTTCGACAGCCGTTCCGCCTTCAAGACCTCAGGTCTGCGTGTCGGTACGCCGGCCATCACCACCCGCGGCCTGAAGGAGAATGACATGCCGGTCATCGTCGATATGATCGACACCGTGCTGTGCAACCCGACAGACGAGGCTGTCCGTGCCCGTATCATCGGCCAGGTCAACGAAATGATGCAGAACCGTCCGCTGTTCGCCTGGTAGAAGATTCTTAGGTATTTGTGTTTTAAATTAAAATATGCTTCCGGGGGGCTTTGCCCCCCTTTTTTAGTACAGCAGCCCGAACATCCACAGCGGAATCCTAATTTTTTACCTTCAAAGGAAAGATTTTTTCAATTTTTTTTCCTTGCAAGGTAAAATTTTAGGAAGAAACTTGAATTGACTGCTTTTGCGGGCGGTTAAAATTAAAAAAATGCTTTTATTTTTCTGGAATGATACCTATTGTACCTGTTCCAGAAAAATAAAAGGGTAGTTTTATATCTATATTTTTCTGGAACGCGGTTTTTTTACATTTTAAACCTTCCGTGGCAAAGGTCAGCATCCGCTCCGTCTGCGGTGCCATGATAGTGGTGGATTTGTCCTTTTTCTTCCAAAAAAAAACATAAATATTAATTTTAAATAAACACATATACAGTATTTTATAATTTAAATCAAAAATTCAATTTTCATATTAAAAAAATGCTTATTTTTGCAAAGTTTAAACTTTAAATATTTATTATTATGAAAACAAAATTAATCATCTTATTAAACAAATCTATTATGAACAGGATTCTATTGTTTTTCGCATGTTTTGCATTGGCATCCACTGTTGCAGCGCAGAATAACCGTACCGGATTTCGTCTTGATTTTGAAGATTTTGCCATTTTTCATCCTGGAATGGACATGTTGAATGAGGTTAAGGCGCTCAGCGGGAACGACTATTCCTCCTTTATGATTTCGGAAGGAGTGGGATTGTCCTATAACTCGCAGCATCTGATGTTCCGTGCCGGAGCGTGGATTGGTGGTATGGCACATATCTCCGCCTATAAAATCGCCTACGGTGGTGATGCCTTTGTCGGATACACCTTCAACCACAAGCCTTCCCGTCCTGCTTTGACTTTGGGCTTGAATGTTGGAGTGGAAAAAAACCAGTGCCATTTCGATGTGGCGAAAGATGTGGTGCTGGATATGGAGACTCATGCGGTTGCTGGCAGCGGACAGTCTTTTGTGTTGTCAAACCGCCAGTTTGTGGTTGGACCACGAATAAGTGTCGAAATGTTCGAAAACCATGAAATCGTACTCGGTTATGACTTTGGTCTGGCTCCGACGGAGTATGAATTTTCTTCCGGTCAGGTGCTGAACAACCGTAAAGCGGCCTCCCACCGCATCATTATAGGCGGGAGGGTCAGCGCCCCCTTGTCAAAATAGCCTCATCGTCCGATAGTCACCGATAGCCTGCCGGTTGCGGAAGCGCCGGCGGCACAATCATATCCGGAAAAATCCGGATTTTTTTTTACATCCTTTTTTTTGAATCGAATTTTTTAGGATATTTGCGGATTATTATTGAAAAAGGATTTCTGGAGGGTGAAGAGGTCTGCCTCTCCTGGAATTTAATGAAATAATGGCCTCATTTAATTAATAACCAACAAAATGAAGACAAAAAAATTATCTTCGTTGTTTTTCCTTCTGATGATTGCGGCGGGGCTTTTTGCGCAGCCTGTGGTCGTCGTGAATGAAAATTTTGACAAAACGTCGAGTAACTTCACCGCGCCGCGCGGCGGATGGGGTGTGGACTCGTCGTTGTATGTCAGCGGGCACCGTTCCATGTTGGGAGTGGTTCCCACACAACCTGGCGATTCTGTTGAGCTGGTCTCCGGCTGGTTCGACTGCCAGAAGTATTCCAACATCCTGGTGCAGTTCAGCCACATCTGCAAGGTGTCGGTCTGCGACTTTGCCACGGTGGAATTCCAGGTGGACCAGTTGGGCGCCAAATGGCAGAGATTCCCGCTGGACTGCTACAAGGGTACCAGGATTCCCTACCGTCAGGTGCAGTTCTACCAGAAGAGCTATGATGACTGGATGCCGAACGATTCGTTGGCCACGCCCACAAACTCCTGGTGGAAAACCGAAGTGTTCGACCTCTCCACGGAGATTTCATGGGAAAAGGTCCGCTTCAAATTCAAGATCAAACGTGGAAACGTGGTCGGCACGCAGTTCGCCTACGGCTGGCTGATTGACGATTTCACCGTTTTTGGTTCCACTGGGCAAATCAACATCCCTGTGGTGGATTTTCTGTTAAAGCCTTCGGACACTTCGTATGTGACCGGCCCGTTCCGGGTACGCGCCAAGGTTGCCACACGCACTTTGGCCCGCATCTATCCTCCCAAGCTGAAGATTACGTATGAATATAACAACGTTAAGACCTACGATTCCATCCAAATGTCGAAGGTTCAGGGTGACTCCATCTGGGAGGCTGAAATCCCGCAACAGGTTTTCGGTACGCAAATCAGTTATTCCATCACCGGCAAGGATACTATCGGCAACGAAAAGACCATCGTTGGAAAGACAGTGCTGAAACGTTTTATCTCCAACGGCATGGTCGGTTTTGTGGAGACCTGTCCTGCAGCCTCCTATCTGCCTGTTTCAACTTATGCCTTCCCTTCATGGCAGAATTACACCAATGGATGGACAAGAGTCATTTACAGCTCTACCGAAATGGGTGGTTCCGGTCTGATAACCCGTCTGGCATACAAAGTGGTGCGTACGGGAGCTTCGGCCAGCCCCAATCAGGAGGTGTGGTTCAAGGCAGTGAAGGACAGTACTATCAACAACAGCAACTATATCAATCCTGAACAGAACGGTTATACTTTGGTCTATTCCGGCACATGGGATCCCACGGTTGCCGGTTGGCGTGAGCTGAAACTGGACAATCCTTTTGTCCTGCAACCCGGATACAATCTGGATGTCATTTGGGTGAACAAGGCTGGTGTCACCTGCAATCCGTATGCCTCTGTCCAGGTGAATGCCATGTACCAGGTGGAGGCTGTCTACGCCACTTCCGCTACGGGAACGGGTACGACTCCTACGTGGGAAGATTATATGTACAAGCCTGTGGCCCGCTTTTTAAAGAGCGGTGCCGGATACAACAATTCGGTCTCCCTGTACAGCATCGACCATCCGACCGGGTCGGTCATTGCCGGACAGTCAACCCCAGTTACGGTGAGCATTCGCAACGAAGGTCTGAAGAACCTCACCTCCTGCAAAATCAACTGGAGCATCAACGGTACGGTGCAGACTCCATACCAGTGGAAAGGCAACCTGCCCGACAACTTTGTCGATACCGGCATCACCATCGGAAGCTACGTGCCGACCGCCGGCAAGTACGACCAGCTGGTGGTTTGGGTCAGCGACCCCAATGGCGTGAAGGATTCCGCCCTTTTGGACGACACGCTATCTATCCGCACCTTCGGCTGCGGCAGCAAGTTTGCCGGCAAGTATGTGGTCGGTTCGCAGAGCGGCGCCGACTTCGCCAGCATTACCGAAGCCCTTGACAAAATCGCCCTTTGCGGAAGCAACGGCAATGTGACGCTGCAGCTGCAGGACGGCCAATACACCAGTGTTGAGATTCCCGATTTGAGCAAGCACCTTGGCAACGACACCCTCTTCATCACCTCGTTGAGCGGCAACCGCAACAAGGTGGTCTTTGTGGGCAACGGCACCTACATGATTTATTTCAACAACTCCCAGAATGTGGTGCTCAGCAACATCTCCTGCATACTGCCGAAGGGTGGCGCCACCCAGTACGGTATTCAGTTCGCCAACGGATGTAAGAACATCGAGGTGAGGGACTGCTATGTGGATATGGATACTGTGGAAACGGCCACGAAGTACTGTGTCTACAAGGCCTCCTCCACTGTGCCTTGCGAGAATGTCCGCTTTATCCATAACGAGTTTGCCGGCGGCTACTACGGCGTCTATTTCTACGGCGGCAACAGCACCTCCAACTACAGCAGCGACATGGTGTTCGACAGCAACCTGATCCGGGGTGCCTACTATTATGGCTACTATTTCTATTATAACCATTTCCGCAGTATCTGCCACAACACCTTCACGGGCAGGCGTGAGAACAACAACACCTACATGTACCACTATTTATACTACACCAATGTGGACGTGATGGAGGGCAACCGTTACGATTTGTACGATTTCCCGGGACAGTACATGTACAACTATTTCTATTATGTGAACCTGTACAATACCACCAACAGGGGTCTCTTCATCAACAATGAGATCATCGGACCGAAGAACGCCTCTGCGGGTTATGGCATGTACTTGGGCTATAGCAACCTTGATATCTACCACAACACCTTCCTGATGAAAACCGGCTATTGTATCTATGATTACAACTACAACCAGGGTGTCGCCAACATCATGAACAACATCTTTGTCATGACGGGGACCAGCGGCACGGTCTATCCGTTGTATGTGGGTTCCGCGCAGGTGGCGGCCGGCATCGGCAACATCGACTACAACCTCTACTATTCCAAACCTTCCGTAGGTTACTGGCTCGGCAACAAGACCACTATCGACGCCTGGCGTTCGGCCAGCGGGCAGGATGCCCATTCCCTGTACAGGAAGCCGGTCTTCTTCCACTTCCCGGATCTCGATTCGCTGGTCGCGCATCCCGCACTGGAGGATTCCGCATGGAAGCACCAGCTGAACCTGGCTCTTTACACCGGCCTTGAATGTCCGGTTCCTTCCGTTGTGACACGCGACATCGAGGGTACACCTCGTGCCGGCTATTCCATCATGGGCTGCTATTCCGCCAATCCTCAGAAACTGGATGCCGCTGTAACATCCCTGACCGGCATCTCCGCCTCCGTGGTGAAGGGTGCCGTCTCAAAGGTGAGTGCGGTCATCACCAACATGGGTGAGACAACTCTGACCTCCGCAAAGATTGGCTGGTCGCTCAACGGTGTAAGCCGCGCCGACCGCAACTGGTCCGGTTCGTTGGCCACCTACGCCTCCGACACCGTTCCTTTGGACACGATTACCAGTTATGTGATGGACAACCGCCTGAAGGTGTGGGTGAGCGCCCCCAACAACGGTTCGGACAACAATGTGAAGAACGACACGCTGGTGTTTGATTTCAACGCCTGCGATTCAATGTACCATGGACTTTACACAGTGGGCGGCACTTCCGCCGATTTTGCCACGCTGGACGATGCCATTGCCAGCATCACCACCTGCGGTATGGATGGTTCTGTCACGCTGCGTATGGCTGCCGGCACGTACGGTCCCTTCAAAATCGGTGCGGTGAACGGTCTTTCCGCTGCCAACACCCTGACCATTACCTCTGCCTCCGGCAATCCCGCCGATGTGGTCTTCCAGGCGAACGGCGGCTATGCGGCCGAAGTGAGCTCCGCCTCCCATCTCCGCCTCACCAAGGTGACCTTCGACGGTCTGCAGGGTACCGGCGGCATGAACATGGCCGGCCGATGCATCGACGTGTTTGTGGACGGCTGCGTGCTGAAGGCCAGCACGAACAGCGGCAATTACGCATTCTATCACAGCGGTTCGACTTGCGACAGCATCTTCCTGCTGAACAACGAGTTCAATGGCGGTTACTACGGCCTTTATTTCTATGGGTCCGGCACGGGTGCGGGCGGTTACAACACAAACATCCATGTGGACAGCAACCGGATCTTGAATGCCGACTACTACAGCCACTATTTCTACTATACCGACCTGACCAGCTTCTCGCACAACAGGATTGTCGTCACCAGCAGGCAGAACTACCACTACTGCTATTTCTACTACACCAACCACTACAACACAGTGTGCAACAGTTGGGATTTCACCAAATCCAGTGTGAAGAACCCGTACATCTATTATTATTATCCGCACCGTTACAATTACACGTTGACGGACGGCTACATCGTGAACAACGAGGTGGTCGGCGCGGAGAACGGTGAAAACGGATACTGCATGTATCTCGGCTATCCGGGCGAAACCTACCACATCTGGCACAATTCCTTCTATATGCCCAGCCAGAATGGATATGGCATTTACGGCTATTTCACCACTGTCGGCAACAATACCAATGTGGAGTTAATCAATAATTTGATATACAGCAATTACTACCCGATCTACACCAACGGTAACCTGGCGACCATCACCTCCGACCACAACAACCTTTACTGTCCGGCCGGCCGTATTGCCTCGCTGAACGGTGTGGTCTGCACCTCGCTGAAGGATTGGACCAACGAGACGAACGACAACACCACGGTCTCTGTGGCACCGCAGTTCCTCGGCACCGAAGTGGCCGGTCTGGAGCTGGCTGCCAATACCGGACTTAGCTGCCCTGCCCTGAACAGCGTGACGGAGGATATCACAGGCTTCACCCGTAAGTCCCCCACCATGATGGGCTGCTACGAGTTCAATCCCAAAAAGAACGACCTGAACCTTGTCTCCGTTGTCAAGCCGGTTGAGGGCGATGTGGTGCTTTCGGGCGACACCATTCCGGTGGTTGTCTGCGTGCGCAACATCGGCAGTGCGGCGGTCACCTCCTTCAAGGTGAACTGGAGCGTGAACGGCACCACCATGACGCAGAAGTCATGGACCGGCAACCTCGCCTCCATGGCAATTGACACCATCTATGTGGGTCATTTCACTGCTGTTTCCGGCTCCAACCACGTGAAAGTATGGACTTCGCTTCCTAACAATGCTGCCGACGAGCGTCCTGCCAACGACACCGCCACCACCAGCATTTCCGGCTGCAGCTCCCTGTTCCAGGGTACCTTCACCATGGGCAAAGGCGGACAGTTCAAGGATTTCGATGACTTTATGACTACGGTCGGCAACTGCGGCCTTGGCGGCCCTGTAACCCTGAAGATACTCAGCGGTTCATACGACTGCCTGCACATGGACAAGGCCATCAAGGGTACATCCTATAAGAACACCATCACCATCACCTCTGCCGCCGGCAATGCCGACAGTGTGGTCATATACAACTCTTCCGGACAGGATGCCACAGTGACCTTCGGCGACGGCCTCAACCATGTGATTCTGGAGAAGGTGACCGTCAAGGGATACAACAACATGAAGGGCACCAACTGGATTGCTGTCGGCCTTTACGGCTGCGACAGTGTCTGGATCCGCAACTGCAAGATCATTTGCGACGCTCCTCAGGATTCGTATGAGGAAGGTTCCGCTTTCACCAACATCTACGACCCCTACAACAGCTGGACAGTCTTTTCCTGCGGTGCCGTGTTTATTGAAAACAACTATATCACCGGCCCCCGTTACGGAATGTATCTGGAAAGCAACACCGGATATGACGGCATCCTGCATTTCACGCACAACGACATGCATTTCCGCTATGTGGTCGCATCCATCTGGACTTGGGATCTTGCCGACTTTTCCTACAACACCTTCACGGTGGATGTGGACTCCATCGCCGGCGTGCAGAAGTATATCTACCTGGGCGAAATGTACGGAAA
The DNA here is from genome assembly GCA_902774175.1 of uncultured Bacteroidota bacterium. Classification (GTDB taxonomy): domain Bacteria; phylum Bacteroidota; class Bacteroidia; order Bacteroidales; family WCHB1-69; genus UBA1195. The sequence continues at coordinate 80,073 of CACYHG010000004.1, read as the reverse complement.
GTATTCCAATATGGACACTATGCGTTTCATCGGCAACCGTTATCTTGTGTATGATTCGAAGGCCACGGACGGAACCTACATGTATTTCGAGGATTTCCATCCGGATTCCTGCTTCATTGTCGCCAACAACGAGTTTGTCCTTACAAAGGGATGCAATAAATGTTACTTTGAAATCTATGGCTTCGACAACCTCCGCTATGTGAACAATTCCTTGTATCTTCCGGATGGCGGCGATGTTTACAACAATTATCACAACACACCGGTTGTGTTTGCCAACAACCTGTTTGCTTCCGGTTCGACATTTAATCTGGATGTCAGCAACAACCGTTTCCTCTACAGCGACTACAACAACGTGGTCGGTTACAAACTGTCCGATTTCCAGCGCACAACCGGCTTAGACAGCCATTCCGTCAGCATCGCCCCCATGTTCACCGATCTGAGCAAGAGTTTGAACATGCTGGACAACAGCGGTATGGAATGCCCTGTGTATGGATTGGCCCCGATGGACATCAACGGAAAGGTTCGTGACAAGCTCACCACCATCGGTTGCTACGAAGTGGCGGCCTGCGGCAATAACGTGATGCCGCGTGCCATGGTCAGCCCGTCGATTGTCTCCATCACCGGCAAGAAGACCCCGCTGACTGTGACCGTGCTGAACGCCGGAAGCAACACCATCAACTCCTTCAAGGTGAATGCTATTGTGAACGGTGTGCAGCAGCAGCCTTTCAACTGGAGCGGCTCTCTTGCCTCCAAGGCGACTGTGAATGTGAATTTCGGTGACTTCGTTCCCAAGGCCGACACCAACTTCATCACTGTCTGGACCTCCAACCCCAATGGTGGTGTGGATTCCCTGCCGGCCAACGATACACTGGAGGCCTTCACCGTCGGTTGCGACTCCCTGCTGAACGGCGACTATGTGGTGAAAAATAATTCGGAACTGAATTCCATAATTTCCAAGCTGATCAGCTGCGGTGTGAGCGGCCCGACACGGGTGCTGCTGGCCAACGGCTCCTACACTTCGCCCGACATCATGGAACCGTTCAACGGTGTCAGCTTCAATAACAACGTCACTTTCGCCTCCTTGAGCGGCAATGCTGACAGCGTGGTGCTGACCGGCACACTGAATCTCGGTGATGCGAGCCACCTCCGTTTCCGCGACCTCACCTTCCATTGGGGTACCGGAAACTATGTGGTCTATATGCAGACTGTCTGTAAGGATATTGAATTCAACCGCTGCAGCATTATTGCCGATCCGAAGGTTACCGGTACCGGCGTGCCGGGATGCTATGGATTCTACAAAGCATCCGGTTTTGTGGTTGACAGCATCCGTATCCTCAACTGCCTGGTGGACGGCGGATATTATGGAATCTACTTCTATGGCAGCAACAGCAACATGTTGAACACGAACATCGTGATTGACAGCAACACCATCTCCAACCAGCGTTATTACAGCACTTATCTGTATTACAATGAGATGAACAGTTTCTCCCAGAACAGCATCCTGAGCCGTACCACCAATGCCAACACCTATTGGTATGGATTCATGTGCTACTATTCCAACGTGTACAGCTGCGACGGCAACCGCATCCACCAGCGGACTACTACCATCACCTATCCGTATCTGGCCTACATCTATTATAATGGTGTGTACGGCACCGGCAAGCCCACCAACTTCACCAACAATGAGCTGATGGGATACTCATCCAGTACCTATTACGGAATCTACATGGGCTACAGCAATGCCAACATTTTCCAGAACACCGTCCGCATGACCGGTTCCGGTGCCTCGAGATGTGTTTATACGGCTGGTTCGGGTTATAACATGGTCATCAAGAACAATGTGCTGGTGAACACCGCTTCCGGTGCATATCCCATCTACATGGGTACGGCCGGCAATGCCATCACCGACAACAACTGCATCTATGCGCCCACCTATGCCGGATATTCCGGCAGTGCGATGACACGCGCCACATGGCAGGCCAGCGGTTTCGACGTGCATTCGGTATTCCTCAACCCGACCTTTGAGATGAAGGATTCCAACGAGTACCTGAAACTGACCTCCTACAACGGCCTCTTCATGCCGGCGCTGCCGACAGTCACCACCGACCGTCAGGGCAAGCCGCGTGCCGGCATGACCATTGTCGGCGCCTACACGCAGGAACAGCAGCAGACGGATGCCGCTCTGGCGGAGTTTGTCAATCTGCCCTCCTCCTCGGTGATAGGACAGTCGCTTACGGCTCAGGTGCGTCTCACCAATATGGGTTATGACCGGAACAACCTCACCTCGGCCACCATCGACTGGTATGTAAACGGTGTAAAGCAGAATGCTGTGAAGTGGCAGGGCAATCTTGCCCCCTATGCCTCCACAGTGGTGCAACTGGGCAGCTTCAAGCCGGTGGCAGCCACGAATGTGCTGGCTGCCAGAGTGAGCAATCCCAACGGCACAAAGGATATGGAACCTGCCAACGACTCCATCGTGGCCGAAACCTACGGCTGCGACTCCATCCTGCACGGCACCTACCGTGTGGGCGGTACGGGACGGTACGATTTCGCCACCATCGCTGATGCGTTGAATGCCTTGTCGCACTGCGGTGTGAACGGTCCCACCACCTTCCTTATCGCTGCTGGCAGCTATCCGGAAATGACGGTGGAGAGCTATAACGGCGCTTCCCATACCAACATGGTGACCTTCACCTCCGCCACCGGTAAGGCGGCCGATGTGGTGATCAGCGGAACCAACCACCTGACGCTGAACGGCGCCAAGCATGTCCGCTTCGACCGGATGACCTTCGGCAAGAGCAACGGAACGCGCGGTGTCTCCTTCAGCGGTTTCTGCCAGGATGTGGAGTTCTACCATTGCGAAATCCTGTTGAGTCCCACCGCGACCACTTCCGGCACCTATGCGGTTTACAAGCCCAGCGGCGGTGTCCTGGACAGCATCCGCTTTATCGGCAACCACATCGAGGGCGGATATTACGGGGTGTATCTGTACGGAGCCAGCACCAGCACCAACGGTTACAACACCAACATGATTTTCGACAGCAACCTTGTGGAGAACCAGTACTACTACATCCACTATCTGTATTACAATGACATCCTGAGTTTCAGCCACAATACCTTCCTGCCGAGGAAGAGCGGCTACACCTACATCTATAACTACATGTACTATTGTAATCTGGATAGGATGGAGGGCAACCGCTACAACACTTCGCGCAACACCAACAGCAACTATTTCTACAATTATCTATACTACATCAACCGTTACAACAACAACGGCAAGCGCGGTATGATCTGCAACAACGAGGTGATCCATACCCGTCCCAACGGCTATGGATGGTATCTGGGCTACGACAATGCCGATGTCATCAACAACTCGGTTTACTCCACCAAGGGGCAATATGCCATCTACGGCTACTGCGATAATGGCACTGACCTGCGGATGAGGAACAACAACATTGTTTCGTTGGGCGGCAATGCCATCCAGATCTACAACGTGACGAACACCAATACGCAGTTCGAAAGCAACAACCTCTACGGACGCACCGGCATCATGATCAACAGCAATACCTACAATACGCTGGCCGACATGATTACCGCCACCGGCGACACCAACTTGACTGCAGTTTACCCGAACCTCATCGATTCCACCGTCAGTCTGGAACAGGCGGACTATGTGGGTATCTCCTGCATGGCCGATCCTTCCGTCATGACCGACATCAACGGGACCAGACGTTCCGTGGTGACTGCCCGTGGAGCTTACTCCATGGAGGTGGTCGAGGGCAAGAACCTTGAGATGACCGAGATTCTCTCGCCGAAGCTGAGCGGTACGGTAGCCTGCTATCCGGACTACTCCACCGCCGAGGTTGAAATCACCAACAAGGGTACCGAGGACATCGACTTTGCCAAGGACGGCGTGCGTATCTGCATGTCCTCCGACAGCGCGAATGTCTTCTATGTCGATACTCTGCTCTCCACCGGTGTCCTGCACCCGATGCAGAAGATGACGGTCAAGATCACCGATTTCTTCCCGACCTCCTACACCGGATTCTACAACATCACTGCTTGGGTCAAGTCCGCTGCCGACACTGTCCATGTGGACGACACCGCCCATACCATCTATGAGGTGACCCGTGTGGTGCTGCCCTTCGAGACCGATTTCACAGTGATTCCTCTGGAATTCGCCTTCGACAGCATCCAGGGTGAGGTTCAGTGGGAGCTGATGGAAAGCGCTGCTGCTGCTCCTTCACAGCCCTCCATCAAGCCTGACTTTGGCACCGGTATGCTGCACTTCGGTTCCTCCACCGGCCGCGCCTCCCTGTCGCGTGCGGTGATCAAGCAGGTAGACCTGCTCGGTTCGACCAAGCCGCAGATCAGCTTCTGGTATGCACACGACAATTCCAACCCCAACGCCCACGACTATGTCGAGCTGTTGGCCTCCACGGACGGCGGTGCCACTTACAAGAGGCTGATGACTGTCTACCGTTACGATGCCAGCTGCAAGACCCCGACCTGGAAGATGCACCAGTACGACCTCTCCGCCTTTGTTAAGGAGACCTGCCTGCACCTTGCATTCGAGGCCGGTAGCTACGGTGGCGGCGACCAGAACATCGACCGTATCCGTATCAACGTGGAGCAGGATATGGAGGTCACTCGCTTCCTGATGAGCGACAGCCTGAGCGCATGCGACCTGAAGGGCCGTTCGTTGGATGTCATGCTCACCAACTCCACAGCGTATGACGTCAACTACGAGCGTCCTGACAGCGTCAAGCTGCATGTCTCCCTGATGAAGCCTGACAGCAGTGTCACCACCATCACCAAAGTGTTGCGTGGCCGTCTGCTGGCAAATACCATCGACACGCTCCGTATCATCGATTCGTATGACTTCGACATGCCCGGCACCTACAACTTCCGCGCCTATGTCGACACTGTAACCTTCACGACCGATGTCTCCAACGACACGCTGGATTACTCGTTCGACGTGCTGCCCGACCTTGCGGTTGTCAGCATCGACACCATCCCCAGCATGAGTTCTGGCGATGTGGTGATGCCTACTGTCTACGTGGTCAACACCGGTAACCTGGTTGCGGAAAAGGTTCAGATGCGTATGAAGGTGAATGACGCGAACGACATTCTCGAGACGAGCAACTTCCCGTTGAAGCCCGGCGACACCTTGAAGTACACCTTCAAGCAGGGATTCACGGTTCCTGAGGTTACGGCCGACCAGCCCTTCTACTTCCTCAGTGTCGAGTCGGAGATGTCCTGCGACATGGATGCAACCAACGACATCTACACCTTTGTCGGTGGTGTGAACCTGATGGATTTGAGCGTCTACAGCATCGGTGCGCCGAAGCCTGCCGCTTCCGGTTGCGATACCGGAACGAAGGAAATCTACGTGAACATCAACCTGTACAACTACAGCGATGTTATGGTGGATTCCGCCACGGTGCATGTGATTGTGGACAGCGCGAACACCGTCTATGCTGAATTTACCGAACTTGTGACGAACGTTGCGGTCGGCAACACCAACATGTCCCTGCATACCGCCTACAAGGTGCCGAACTTCGACGGCGAATACACCGTGACGGTCTATGTGGAGAATGTGAGGGGTGAAATGAACAACAGCAACGACACCGCAAGAGTCAAGGCCTGTGCCGTGAAGTACGGCGTGGGTGTCGAGGACTTCGACGCGGATGTCTACCAGCTGGGTCAGAACATCCCGAACCCTGCCGCCCTGCGCACGGTTATCCCGTTCAATGTGCCGCAGGATGCCAATGTCCGTCTGTCGGTCATGAGTGCCAACGGTCAGATGCTGTTCAGCACGGAAATCCGTGCGACAGCCGGTGCCAACAGCTATGAACTGGATGTTGAGCAGCTGGCCACAGGTATCTACTACTACAGCATGGAATACAAAGGACAGCGTTTGGTCAAGAAGATGAACGTCGTCCGGTAAAAACGATGAAGAGACGGTGCATGCACCGTCTCTTCATCGATAATAAAAACGGGGGTTCCGTCAGGGACCCCCGTTTTTTAATTAATTGCGGAAACCGATGATTTCGCGCACATCCCGGATTGTTTTCCGGGCGTTTGCGCGCGCCTTTTCCGCGCCGGCGTCCATCACCTCATCCAGCCGCTTTTCGTTTTGTGAAAGCTCCAGAATCCGTTCTCGGATCGGCTCACAGCAGCTGACGATGTCTTCGGCCAGCTGCTTTTTCAGGTCGCCGTAACGGATGGTGCATTTGTTATAGGCTTCGTCGAAATAGGCGTATGTTTCAGGCGCGGAGACCTGCTTCATGATTGTGAAGAGGTTCTGTATCTCCTGCGATTTCTCCTGGTTCTCCTGTGTGGGTCCCTGGTCGGTCTTGGCCCGCATCACCTTTTTGCGGATTACCGCCGGCTCGTCCCGCAGGTAGATGGCGTTGCCCTCCGACTTGCCCATCTTCAGGCTGCCGTCCAGGCCTGGGATTTTCACCAGGTTCTCGCCGAAATTGTATGCCTGCGGCTCCTTGAAATAGTCCACCTTGTACATTCGGTTGAAACGGTTGGCGAAGGTGCGCGTCATCTCGAGATGCTGCTCCTGATCCTTGCCCACCGGTACCTTGTCGGCCCTGTGTATAAGAATGTCGGCGGCCATGAGGGTGGGGTAGGTGAGCAGCCCGGCATTCACATTTTCGGGCTGCTGCCGCACCTTGTCCTTGAAGGAGGTGCAGCGTTCCAGCTCGCCCAGATAGGCGTTCATGTTCAGGAACAGATATAGCTCCAGCACCTCCGGCACGTCGCTCTGCAGGTAGAGTGTGCACTGGTCCGGGTCAAGGCCTGCGGCCAGGTATTCTACCAGAATCTGCCGGGCGCTCCCTTTGAGGTCCTCCGGATTTGGGTGGGTGGTCAGAGAATGGTAGTCCGCTATAAAGAAATAGCAGTTGTTTTCCCGCTGCATGCGGATGAAGTTGCGTAGTGCACCGAAATAGTTGCCTATGTGCAGGTTGCCGGTTGAGCGGATGCCGCTGAGTACAGTTTCCATATTCTTGTTTTTTCCTGTTAACGAAAAAAACTGCCGCCTATTGTATTCAAGTTTAAAAAGGTTTTGTTTTTTTTGTATCTTTGCATGTTTTAAATCAAATCATTATTTATTAATTAAATTATTTAAAATGAGGAAGTTTCTTCTATTACTGACGACCATGCTGCTGATGCTGCCGTTCGGTTTTTCCCAAAACCGTGTGACGTTCACCGAGAACTTCGACAAGGCATCCCACAGCTTTACGTCATCGTCGTCCTCCCATTGGAGGCATGACACCCTGCTCAGTGTGAGCGGAAAAAAATCCGTATGGGGGCTGGTCCCCAATTCTGAGGGCGATTCCATCGAACTGGTTTCACCCATTTACGATTTGAGCGATTACGCTTATGCCTACCTGCGCTTCACGCACATCTGCAAGGTGTCCGATTCGGATTACGCCACGGTGGAGTATCGTGAGGATTATGTGGGCGCCCCCTGGAAGCCGCTCCCCAAGGACGGTTACAAGGGCGCTTCGCTCAATTACCGCAGGAGCTCGTCGTTCCATCACGGCAGCTATGCCGTCTGGAAGGAGGGCGACCTGATGGCGCAGCCCGACAATTCCTGGTGGAAGACGGAGGCATTTGACGTAAGTTCGGAGGTCTCCTATGCCCAGGTGCAGTTCAAATTCAAAATAAAAAAGGGTTCCACCGTGGGCACCAATTTCGCCTGGGGCTGGTTCATCGACAACTTCGAGCTTACCTGCGCGGTTTCCCCCATCAGCCCTCCTGTGGTGCAGTTCATGCCCCCTTATGTTGAGGGTACCATTTACACCACAGGCCCCTTCACCGTGTTGTGCAAGGCGGCCAAACGCACGATTCTTCCCATTGAAACACCTGTCATGCATGTGACCTGCACACCGTTGAACGGTCCGCAGACCAAGGATTCCATGCTGATGCAGCCCTATTCCGGCGACTCCATCTGGCAGGCGGTGATTCCTTCCCAGATAATCGGCACACAGGTTTCCTATGCCGTCTATGCCAAGGATACGGCGGGCAACAACGCTTCGGCCTCCTCCGGCTTTGTGATCGGCAGGGAATGGGGCTTCGACAGCAACAGCGCGGCTTTGCTTTCTTTGGACACTCCTGTGCGCGGTTCGCTGGTCGGACAGCGCAATTCTGTTTGGGTGACGCTGCAGAACCGCGGCCTCTCCCCGCTGACTTCCGTCACTATGTATTGGAGCGTCAATGGGGTGCAGCAGACCCCTTATAACTGGAGCGGCTCCCTGCAGGAGGGTTTCACCCAGTCCGTCTGTGTGGGCGGTTATGTGGCCCGTAACGGTTACGACACCGTGGTGGTATGGATTTCGCGTCCCAACGGCCAGGCCAACGGCTCCCGTGACACCCTGGTGAAAAAGACGATTTACGGCTGCCAGCAGATTTTCAACGGCCGCTACACGGTCGGTGCCAACGGGCAGTTCAAATCGATCGGGTCGGCCCTTTCCGCGCTGAACCTTTGCGGCATGAGCGGCAATGTCACCCTCGTGCTGGAGAAGGGAGAATATGCGGAGACCGTCGACTTTACCGACTATATGAACATCATCGGTTCCAAGGATACCCTGACTTTGGTTTCCGCCACCGGCAAGGCCGAGGATGTGGTGCTAACCCCGGACCCCAAGGGAACAGGCAATGTGTTGCTGTTCCAGAATGCGCGCAACATTGTGATTTCCCACCTGACGGTGAACGGCGTAAGTTCGCCGAAATATGTGGTGTATCTCACCGATACCAACGACAACATCGAAATCAGCAATTGCATCCTGTTTGCGGATACCGCCAGTTCATCGGGCCGCGGACCCACGGTCGTCCAGATTGAGAACGGACGGATGGGAACCTCCCATAACACCAGGCTTAAATATAATGTAATCCGCGGTGGCGACAACGGCGTTGCGCTTTACGGTGCCTCTGATCTCCATATAGACGGTGTCACCATGATCGGCAATACGGTGAATGACTTCATCGCGGCTGGTGTGATCGGAAAGGGTGTCCGTTGCGACACGGTGAACAACAACCTGTTCACCCCCCGCAGCACCGCCAGCTCCGTGCAGCTGTTCTATCTGGGCGACTGCGCGGCGGAGGAGATCTGCAACAACCGTTTCCTCAATCCTTACCCCATCAGCAGTGTGTATGGATTGTACCTGTACCACTTCAATGCCGATTCCTCCTGCAAAGGCCTGATCGCCAACAATGAGGTGGTCATCAACCTGACTTTTGACGGATTCGGAATCAATTTGGACGAAAGCTGCTACGACCTGGTGAACAACACCTCCATCGTGAGCGGCGGTGACGCCAAGATCTTCAGCTTCTATTGCGGCAACCGCAACAAGGGCATGTACATGAATATCGTCAACAACAACTTCATCTGCTACAACGCGGGCTTCCCGATCTATTATGAGGATCCCAGCAACGTCGGCACCAGCGTGACGGCCGACTACAACAACTGCTACGGCAACAAGTACATCGGATACTGCAAAGGCGAATACACCGATCTCTCCTCCTGGCAGCAGGCTACGAAGGATATCCATGCCACCAACATCAACCCCAATTTCGTGGATCCTTCGGTCTCCGCAAAATGCCTCTTCTACAGCGGGCTGGATTGCCCGATGTTCAGCGGTGTCTCCAAAGACATTGACGGCGGTGTCCGTACGGTCAGCACGACCATGGGCTGCTATTCCGACGTGCCGGTGCCTTTCAACGCCACACTGAACGGCTTTGTGGACTGGCCCTATTCCTGCCTGACCACCTCCAAATATCCGGCGAAGGTGATCCTGATGAACGGCGGCTCCAAGGACACGCTGCGTTCCTGCACCCTGCAATGGACCTGGAACGGTGTGAAGCAGACCGACATGAAATGGACCGGTATGCTGCCTCCCTATACCATGGACACCGTGCTCATCGGCAACTTCACCCCGAAGGAGGGCGAAAACGAGATCCTGGTCTGGGTGACGATGCAGAACGGCATGCGTTCCGACAACAAGCCCACGGACGACACCATCGCACAGACCGCTTACGGCTGTGTCGCCCCTATGTCCGGCGTGAAGACGGTGGGCGGTGCCTCCGCTGATTTTGTCACACTGAATGATGCCATCAGCAAGCTGAACCATTGCGGCATGGATGCGCCGGTGACCCTGAAGCTGTTGCCGGGTACTTATCCGCATGTCTCTCTCGGCGGCACCATCCAGGGGCTCAACAGCAAGAATACCCTTACCATCACCTCTTCCACCGGCAAGGCGGAGGATGTCACCATCGTGGCCGACGGCTCCGCTGTCGAGCTGAAGGGTATCGGCAATGTACGTATCACCAACCTGACCTTGGATGCCACGAAGGGCGGCAACGGTCTGGCCATGACCGGCTCCATGTCTGACGTGGAGGTGCGTCACTGCCGGATCATGCTCAATCCTGCCATCACCACGGAGCAGTACGGCATTTTGGGCAGCAGTGACGGAAGCATCCGTAACGACATCCGCATTATCGGCAACACGGTCAATGGCGGATATTATGGCATATATATGTACAACGGCAGCGGCTCGGCGGCCAACCAGCATGGCAAAGGCTGTGTGATTGACAGCAACGACATCACCAATGCCTACTACCATTTCATCTATGCCTATTACACCGATCTCACCAGCATTTCGCACAACAGGATCCTTGCCCGGAAGAATGGCGGATACAACTATTTTAACGGCATTTACACCTATTATTGCAACATCGACCTGGTCAACGGCAACTTCATCGATTCCTATCGCGATTATATCGCCAATACACATAATCCGATAAGCATCAACTACTCCAATTATACCTATGGACAATCTGCCACTGGCATGACCATCATTTCGAACAATGAAATCAGGGCCAAGGGCAGCAACGGCTATGTGTATGGTCTGCGCAGCTACTACAACAAGGCAAAGATTATCAATAATTCCGTGTATGTGGACAATCCATACACCTACGGATTTTGCATGTATGTCTATACTGTTGCCAACTATATGCAGGAGGTGCTGAACAATAACCTCATCTATATTGGTGCCGGCGGCAGTGCCTATCCGTTCTATTCGAACAGTGCCGCTGCGGCCCAGATCAAGCTTTCGGGCAACAACTATTATCGGCAGGGTGGCACCAATCTGGCCTATTTCGGCAGTGCCCAGGCCAACCTGGCGGCGGTGCAGAAGACGGATGCCACTGCCACCAACGTCTATCCGGAGTTCATCGACATCAACCGGGATATGAAGATCCGGAAGACCCAGAGCACCGCTTTGGATTGCCCCTCCTACAGCGAAGCCCAGGCTGATTTTGACGGAAACGTGCGTGCGAAAACCACCATCCGTGGTGCCTACAATGCGGTTGAACTGAGGTACAACGCCGCTTTCAAGGGCTTTGCCTCTCCCGCCGGAGCCACACTGAATCCGGGTGCCAAGATTCCTGTTACGGTCAATCTGCTTAACAAGGGTGACTCCACCATCACGGCGGCCACCATCTACTGGACGTTCAATGGCGTGAGCCAAACGCCATACAAGTGGAAAGGCAGCCTGCCCGGTGACAAGAGTGAGGCGGTTACGCTGGATACGATTGTGGGACAACCTAAGAACAACCTGATTGTGGTGTGGGTCCATCTGGATGACCATGCCGACATGCTTGCTGCGGACGACACCCTGTCCAACAACTTCTTCGGTTGTGCGCTGCCGCTGTCAGGCAGCTACACCGTGGGTGCCGGTTGCGACTTCACCACCCTGACCGATGCTATATTCGCCCTTTACAAGTGCGGTGTGGGCGGTCCGGTGGAGATGCGCCTGGCTAAAGGGGTGTATGAGGATGTCGAATTCGAAGGCACCTTCCCCGGAGGAGGCAGCAAGAACATTGTGACCTTCACTTCCGCCACCGGCAAACGCGGGGATGTCATGCTGAAGGGTAAGAGCACCACCACCGCCCTGATGTTGGTGGATGCCGGCTACCTCTGCTTCAATGAACTCTGCATCGGCGACACCAACACCGATGTGAAGACTATTATCATCAAGAACACCCTGACGGATATCACTTTCCGGAATTGTGACCTGTGTGCCATGCCTGGCAGCCAGAACAGCCAGGCCTATGTGGTCTTCAGTAACAATACGGCCACCGGCAAGCCCTTCAAGCAGCTGCGCTTCAAACAGTGCCTGATTTACGGCGGCTATGCGAACATCCAGCTCAACGACGGCGGCGGCAGTTCCGCCACCACTTTCGGCTCGCTGGAGATCGACAGCTGCCAGCTGCTGAACGGCTATTACTACGGTTTCCAGTGCGCCAACGGCTATTACAGGATGACCGTCCGTGACAACTATTTCCATAATGCCTATAATTCAGGAACTTATCGTGCTCTCAGCTTTGGCAATGCGGTGGCTTACGTCGGCATTGACACCATGGCCCGGAACCGCATCTGGTCGACCGCTTCCAGCAGCACTTATGCCGTCTATTTCGGGCAGCGGGTGAACAGCGGTGTTCCATACACCCAGCCGGCCTGCATCTTCAACAACGAAATCATCATTGAAGGCAAGGGCACTTCCACCAGCTATGGCATTTATTCCAGTTCGCTCAACATGACGGATGTGCGTCACAACACCATCTATATGAACACGAGCGGGACGCGCTACGGCATTTTCCTGGCGAACACGAACAACACCAACTGGTACTTCAATTCCCAGGAGAACCTGATCTACATGGCTGGTACCAACGGCGTGGCCGAATGTGTCCATCATCAGACGAACGGCTCCTATCTGAATGCCGGCACCACCATGGACAACAATGTCTATTTTAACGACCTGAAGGTGATCGGTCATGGCGCCGCGAACATTCATGCATGGAGCCAGCTGGTCAGCAACGATGTGCACTCCAAGTGGGAGAAGCCGATCTTTACGGATGTCGCCGCCCGTAATTTCCATACGACCGGCAGCAGTGTGCTGGTTCCTTCCGATCCTATAGTGACTGAGGACAAGAACCGTCTGTTCCGCTCCAGCATCACCAATGCCGGATGCTACCACGACTATGTGCCTGCCAAATACGATGTGCAGGTCTATGCCGTTACCCATCCTGTGAACGGTGCGGTGAAGGGCAGCAAGGATTCCGTGCTGGTTACCCTCCGTAACATGGGTGCGGGCAGCGTCTCTACCATCACTGTCCAGTGGATGCTGAACGGCGTGCTGCAGACCCCGTTCAAATGGCAGGCCGGTGGAAAGGCGCTGGCTTATGGCGATGTGGTGACGGATGTTCGGATCGGCGGTTTCACCGTGCCTTCCGGCCGTTACAACATCAAGGCCTGGACGGAGAGTCCCGACGGCAACACCGATGCTGATGTCACCAACGACACAGCCTACATTTCGGTCATCTCCTGCGATTCCGCGCTGAAGGGAACCTACAACGTCGGCGGCAAGGGAGCGCATTATGCCGACCTGAACGATGCTGTCAACGCACTGTATTATTGCGGTGTGGCCGGTCATGTGGTCTTCAAGGTGGCCTCCGGCATCTATGATGCAATGGAGTTTTCCGGAAACATTCCCGGAGCCGGTGCCAACAGCACCATCACCTTTGTCTCCGCCGCCAACGATGCCAATACGGTGGTGGTCGGTGAGGATGCTACGGTGGCCCTGAAGCTGCAGAACGCCTCCTTCCTCCATTTCGAAAAGATGACCTTCGGCACGCAACGCGCTGCCAGTCCCGAGAATGCTGTGCTCTTTGAGGGTTACATCGAGGATGTGCTTTTCCACCATTGCAACCTCTATGTAAGCACCACCACCTCCAACAGCACCTACCGTGTTGTCAACTACAACAACTCCAGCAACAATGTCAATTACATGAAGGATGTGCGCTTTATCGGCAACCGGATCATCGGCGGCTACTATGGCTTCTATTTCCAGTATCCTGCCGGAAGCCAGAGCAACTGCCTGGCCACTGCGGCCAAGCGCTCCAGTCTGGTGATGGACAGCAATGTGATTGCGGATCAGTACTATTATTCGATATACTGCTACTACTATGCGTATATCCCCAGCTTCTCCTACAACACGCTAACCAACCGTGACGGGGTGAACACGCATTACGGCGCCTATTTCCAGCAGGTGATTCTGTTCGACAGCATCATCGGAAACAGGATCCGCATCAACGCCAATACCACTTCCCGTGCATTCTATATGTACAACACCATCAACAATCCTGCCATTTTCGACACAGTCACCCAGCCGGCATTGTTCGCCAACAACGATGTCATTGTGACCGGCAGCACCGTTTACGGCCTCTATTTCGGTTACAACGCCAATGTGCAGATTGTGAACAATTCCTTCTATGCCAAGGGCAACACCAACTATGTGCTCTACAACACGGGCCAGACCAATGCCAAATGCAGCCTTTATGTGAAGAACAACGTCATCAAGACGGAGAACGGTTCCACCAACAACTACATGGTTTATGTCGGCACGGCGGCCAACGTGACCAACACCGCCAATCCTACCTATTTGGATTCCAACAACTACTACACCACCGGTACCAAGAACACCAATTTCTACTGTTCCAGTGCCAAGACGTTGGCCAGTTGGCAGAGTTCGCACAAGCAGGATCTCAATTCTGTGACGGAGGCGTTGGTCTTCCCGAACTTCCCGAACGACCTGAGCATCGCCCAGTACTCCGGTGCCCTGAAGATCAACCGTCACCACCGTGTGACCCGCGACATCAACGGGACACCCAGAACCAGGCTGACGGTGATGGGAGCCTACAGCACGCCGCTGTTCGAGGGTTCCGACCTGATGCCGGATGCCTATGTGGAGCCGCTGACCGGCGGTATCCAGTGCGTGCCGAACAGCACACCGGTGAAACTCCGCATCTACAACCAGGGAACCGTTGATGTTGACTTCTCCACCACCCCGATGAAGGTCTGGCTGAAGTGTGAAAGCGATTCCGTGAACCTGCAGACCAGTGTGGATGTGAAAACTGGCGGCATCAAGGTGATGGGATATGACACTGTTGATCTCCTTTCCCATCTTGACATCACCTATCCGGGCATGTACAGGCTGACCGCATGGATCGAATGGGCAAGTGACCAGCAGAAATTCAACGACACGCTGCGGCTGAACTACTATGTGGACAAGACCATCCTTCCGTACGAGAACAACTTTACGGGCACCTTTGCGGGTGTGTCGGTGAACCAGACCTACGGCGACATCATGTGGGAGGTGACGAACAGCAATCCGGTGCTGAACCCTGTGTACGGCACGGGCAGCCTGCTGTTCCGCTCCTCGACGGAGCGCGGCTCCATAAGCCAGGCCGTCTTCACCTCCATGACCCTGCAGAACACCTACCGTCCGCAGCTCTACTTCTGGTATGCGCACGACAACAAGAACCCCTATCTGATGGATCAGATGGATGTGCGCATCTCCCAGGATGGTGGCGCGACCTTCAAGACATTGCAGACACTCTACCGTTACGATGCCAAATGCACGCAGCCGACCTGGAAACGTTACCAGATTGACCTTTCCAACTATACCACCGGCAACTGCATTGTGCTGGTGTTCACCGCCTACAGCTATGGTGGCGGCGACCAGACCATCGACCAGGTTAAGATTGTGGCCATGCAGGACATGCAGGTGCGTGTGGATGCGCCTGTGGAATCCGATTTCGCGGCCTGCAACCTGACCGGCCGGAGCCTGAAGGTCTACCTGGAGAACCTGACCGGCCAGGAGGTCCCGTTCAGGGCGGGCGATTCCGTGACCGTGGAGATGAGCGGAGCTTCGAACTTCGTGCTCAAGCAGGCGTTGAGCGGCCGTCTGGAAAGCCGTGAGCTTGACTCCTTGGTGCTGAGCCCGATCGACTACGTGGGCGGCGGCCAGTTCGACGTTAAGGTCTATGTGAACGCCATAGACAGCAACGCTTCGAACGATACGGCGAAGTTCAGCCTGAACCTGAATCCCGACTTGGCGGTGACACGGCACGATGCCATCGGCTATACCGAGCCGGGCGACACGGTCTATGTCGGATTTACCATGAAGAACATCGGCAACCTGGATATTGTGAGTCCGTTTGATGTGCTGGTGGTGCTCAACATGGAGGATACGGTGAGGGAGAGGATCAGCCGGGTTCTGAAGCCGGGCGACACCCTTTACCACCGTTTCAGCCAGGGCATCATTGTGCCTGTGACCACCTTCGACCAGCCCTTCTACCTGCTGGATGTCTATGCGCAGATGCCTTGCGACGCGAACGGTGACAACGATTCGGTGCGCATCACCGGTCTGGTGAATGTGGTTGACAACGGCATCCTCTCCATCATTACGCCTGCCGCCACGCCGTGCGCGATGGGCGGTTCCATGGCCAAGGTGGAGGTGCGCCTCTTCAACAACGGCACCGTGGACAACACGGACAGCCTGCTGCTGACGGCGGTCATCGACAGCGCCGGTGTGGCCTATGCCACCCTGACGGAGAAGATTGCCCCGATGTATGGCGGTGAAAACCGCAACCACACCTTCAGCCAGAGCTACCGGGTGCCGCGCCTGAGCGTGAACGGTGCGCAGGCCCCGTACAAGGTGACCGTATATCTGGGCGCTCTGACGGACGACATCGACCTGAGCAACGACACGGCGAAAGTGGAGGCCTGCGTTGAGGGCGGAGTAGGCATTGAGGATGCCACCGCCGACCGCTGGACTGTGGGTCAGAACGTGCCGAACCCCGCTTCCGAGCTTACGCGTATACCTTACGTCATTCCTGAGGCCGGCGTCTTGACGCTGCGCATCATGGGCATGAACGGCCAGGTCCTGTACCGTGAGGATGTCAATGCGGAGGCCGGCAGCGGCAGCATCCGTGTGAACCTCTCCGACCTGGCGGCCGGTGTCTACTACTACAGCGTTGAATACCGTGGCGAACGGATCGTCAAGAAGATGAACGTCGTCCGGTAACATTTAATATTAAAAAAAAACGGGGTTCCATCGGAACCCCGTTTTTTTGTAGGATGTATGGTAATTATGCACCCAACTGGATGCGGAAGAAACCTTCGCAGACCAAATCCTTGTCAGCCTTGTGCATGTATTCGGCCACGTTCATCTTGGTGTCGCGGATGAATTCCTGATGCAGCAGGGTGTTCTCCTTGAAGAATTTGTTCAGCTTGCCCTGGGCGATCTTCTCTACCATGTTCTCGGGCTTGCCTTCGTTGCGGACCTGTTCGCGCGCCACTTCCAGTTCGCGGTCAATCACCTCCTGAGGAATCTCGTTTTCGGTGACGCCCAGCGGGTTCATGGCTGCAATCTGCATCGCGATTTCGTGTGCGGTTTCGGTGAGAGCCTCACCTCCTTTGTTGAAACCGACGATGACAGCCAGACGGTTGCCCATGTGGTTGTATGCGTTCACGTAGGGTTTCTCAAGGCTTGCGAAGCCGTTCATCTCAACCTTCTCACCGGTCTTGCCGCTCATTTCAGTCAGGCTGGCCTCCACGGTCTGGCCTTTGAATTCGGCCTTCAGCATATCCTCCTTGGTGGTGATGTGCTTTTCGATGGCCAGTTCGGCCAGGGCGTTGGCGTAGCCGGTGAAATCGGAGGTCTTGCCGACGAAGTCGGTCTCGCAGTTCACCATCAGCACGATTCCGAAGGTGTTGTCCGCATTTGTCTTGGCCACCACATAGCCTTCGTTGGCATTGCGGTCGGCGCGTTTGGCGGCAATTTTCTGACCTTTTTTCCTCAGGATGTCAATGGCTTTCTCAAAATCGCCCTCGGCTTCCACCAGAGCGTTCTTGCAGTCCATCATTCCTGAACCGGTCATTTGTCTGAGTTTATTTACATCAGCAGCTGTAATAGCCATAGTCTCTAAATTTTAAAGGGTTAAACTAAATTATCTTCTGGGGCGTCTCTCTTCACCGCCCTCTTTCTCACCGATTCTGCGTCTGCGTCCGCGGCCTCTCTCCTTGTCCTCATCCTTTGTCTCCTCCTGGCTCTCCTCTTCTGCAGGCTCCTCCTCTTCAAGCTCATTCTTCTCCTTGCTGAGCGCACGTTCGTTCAGCCCTTCCTGAATGGCTTCGCACATGGTTTTCACAATCAGGGCGATTGATTTGGATGCATCGTCGTTGGCAGGGATGGGGAAATCGATAAGGTTGGGGTTGGAATTGGTGTCCACGATGGCGAAAATCGGGATGTTAAGCTTGCGGGCTTCCGCCACGGCAATGTGTTCTTTCAGCACGTCCACCACAAAGAGCGCGGAGGGGAGGCTGTTCAGGTCGGCGATAGAACCGAGGTTCTTCTCCAGTTTGGCCTTCTCACGCTGGATCTGCAGTTTCTCACGCTTGGAGATGTTTGCCCATTGCGGACCGTTCATCATTTCGTCCAGGGAGGACATCTTCTTGACAGCCTTACGGATGGTGTTGAAGTTGGTCAGCATACCGCCGGGCCAGCGTTCCGTCACGTAGGGCATGTGGATTGCGCTCACCTGCTCGGAAAGAATCTCCTTTGCCTGCTTTTTGGTGGCTACAAAAAGGATTTTCTTGCCGGATTTGGCAATCTGGCGGATAGCTGCCGCAGCCTCGTCAATTTTGGCGACGGTTTTGTGCAAATCAATGATGTGGATCCCGTTCTTCTCCATGAAAATGTAAGGAGCCATGTTGGGATTCCATTTTCTTTTCAGGTGGCCGAAATGGGCACCCGCTTCCAGTAACTGGTTGAAATCTAAACTTGACATGTTTTGTTAATTAAATGTTTACATTCTTTTTGTTTAAGCAACCGCAGAGTAGTCCCGCCGTAGCGGGAATCTCTTCGGTTTAGATACTAAACATTCCTCTATGCTTGGTATGCTAAATCTGCTAACGTTTGCTGAATTGGAATCTTTTGCGTGCTTTGGGATGTCCCGGTTTCTTACGCTCGACCATACGCGGGTCCCTGCGCATCAGACCTTCGGCTTTAAGAGCCTGACGGTTCTCCGGATTGTATTCGCAAAGCGCTTTGGCGATGGCCAGACGCAGTGCCTCCGCCTGACCGTTGATGCCGCCTCCGTCCAGGTTGGCCTTGATGTCGAACTGGTCTTCCATCTGGACAATCCGGAGGGACTGCACTGCCACGTAGCGGAGCGTGTCAGTGGAGAAATAATCCTTATAGTCACGGCCGTTAACCGTGATGTTGCCGGTGCCGGGCTTCATATAAATACGGGCGACGGCGGTTTTTCTTCTTCCTGAGGTATTGATGACTTCCATGTTTATTTGATCTCTTTAATGTTAATTAGTTTGGGCTGTTGTGCCTGCTGTTTGTGGTCCGGTCCTGCGTACACGTAGAGGTTCCTGTACAGTTTGTCCCCCAGTTTGGTTTTGGGGAGCATGCCGCGGATGGCGTGTTCCAGCACGAAAATGGGTTTGCGCTGCAGCACCTCCTTAGGTGTGGAGAAACGCTGTCCGCCGGGGTATCCGGTGTGGCGCACATACTGTTTGTCCGTCATTTTCTTTCCAGTGAAGCGGATCTTCTCGGCGTTGATAATCACAACATTGTCTCCGCAGTCCATGTGCGGGGTGTAGTTGGTCTTGTATTTGCCCCTCAGTATCTGGGCGGCAATCGAGGCGAGGCGGCCGACAACCTCTCCCTCTGCGTCAATCAGAACCCATTCCTTCTTTATTGTGGAAGGATTCGCGGACACTGTCCTATAACTTAATGTATCCATCTCTTTTTTTAGTTTTAACTTTCTTTAATTAATGTTCAAACAAATATTTCACCTTCTTTGTTTGTGGATAATAAACACGGACTTTTAAGCGTGCAAAAGTACTACTTTTCCAGATAGCTTTTTTTGTTTTTGAAAAAAAATCTGTGAATCCTGCTTTGGGTTTATAATCGCCTGTATTATAATTTATTGTTAAACACGTCTGTCTTGTTCTAAGGCTGTTTTTCACCAAGAACGGTGGAAAATGATGCCATCTCTCCGCCATATTATGGAACTATTTTCCAAAAAAACACGCATTTTTCATCCCAAAATAAGGTTCCAGACGCGGCTGGAAAATTTTTTTCGCATCCTGTAATATTCCGTGGTGCTGGAACGTTTCATTGTTGTACGGTATGGAAATCACATGGGAAAACTGGTAAATACAGTATATAGAATAGTTCTGGCGGCGGTTCTCGCATTGTTTTTTGCGGGGAACGCATCCGCACAAATCACCGGGAAGGTCACGGACAGGCAGAAAAAGCCTGTCCCTTACGCCACCGTGTTGCTATATAACACTGACATCACCGGTGGGACACCCAAGGCATACGCCATCACCGACAATGACGGGTGTTTTAAAATGAGCACTAAAGTGGAGAAGGGCAACTGGGCGGTTGTCCGCTGTGTCGGATTCAAGGAGCAGCGGAAGGAGCTTGATCCGAAGCGGCACTCTTTCACCTTTTATCTGGAGGAGGACATAAAATCCCTGAAGGAGGTGACGGTCAAAAGCAGTTTCTACGGCATAAGTGTGGCTGGGGACACGGTGAAATTCAGCACCGACTATTTCAAAAACGGCACGGAGGAGACGGCAGGCGAGCTGATAGGCAAGATTCCCGGCGTGGAGGTTTCCGAGGGCGGCGATGTCACCTATGCGGGGAAAAAGGTGGACAAGGTGCTGCTGGACGGCAAGGAGATTTTCATCAATAACGGTCAGGTGCTGATGAACAACCTGTCCGCCGATGCGGTGAAGGGGGCGGAGCTGCTGACAAAATACAATGACGGCAGCTTGGCCGAGGAATTCAGGGATGGGGACCAGACCGCCCTCAACATCAAAACCGACGGGAAGGGGCGGACAAGCGGAAATGTCCGGATGTTGGCCGGCATCACAAACGCCTATGATGTTTCCGGCAACATGCTGCACACCGGCGGCAAGTGGTCCGTCTCCGCCAACATCTCCGCCAACAATCTGGACAAAGGAGTTACAAGCGGGGCCTCAATGGCTTTTTATCAACTGGACAATTCGCTTAGCTCTAACGACTTTGTCTCTTTTTCCTCCGCTGACGAAGATTTGATGAGCCTCTCATCACCCGCGACAAACGTTTACCAGGCGGACAAGGGGATGCTCTCTTTGGATGTCAGCTACCATCACTCGAAAAAATTCAACGTCAAGAGCCGCTTCATCGGCAACGCCTCCCTGACAAAGTCGGAAAAATTCTCCGAACAGCTTTACGCCGCCACAGGGGCCACCAACTACCACAGCCTCGAACAGACAAACAGCGGTCGCCTTTTCGACGGACATGTCAGGATTTTTTACCAGCCAAGCAAAAAATGGGAGTTCACCTCTCTCACACAGGTCTCCTATAACGGTTCGCGGTCGGACTACATACAAAGCGATTACGGTTTTGTGCGGAAACTGAACATCTTTTCCGACGACACTACCGACAGGTTCTCCTTTAAGGAGGAGGTGGTCTGCCACCACAAGATTGGCAAGGGATTGCTCTCTCCGCACATCTCTTTCCAGATGACAAACCGGACGGATGAAAACCAGTTGTGGACCGATTCGGCAATGCTGCCTGTAACATATGTTTGCAAGGGCGACAGCCTCGGCCTGCATCTTGGCATACAGCAGGTGCAGAGCAGTCTCAAATCGGATGTCACCTATTCCCTGCCGGTCACCAAAAACCTTAAGATGAAAACAACCGTGACATGGGAGCATGGGCGTAACGATTACAGTTATCAGGAACTGCACCATAATCTGGAGGAGGATGTCTGTTCCGCCCACATCTCATTTAGCGAAAGGAGAGGCCTGCTCAATTACTCGCTGAGGCTGTCGGCTATTGCCGACCATTGGCGGACCGACATCATGGGGATGGAGGAGGGGATCACCCCATTCCTGACCGGCTCGGCAAACGTCAGTCTCAATTTCAAACCCACACACAGTCTCTCACTTACCGCCAGAAACGGCAGGTCGCCTATCGGACTGACCATGCTGCTGCGCGATACTATAGTCAAGTCCTACAGCAGCATGTACGGCGGATCGGAAATCACGGACCCTTTCAGCAAGTCGGCCAACGTAAGCATGAACTACCGTATCAGGAACATACATTCCGGAACAGGTTTTTATGCAAATGCCTCTTATACGCACAGACAATGTTTTGCAACAACCAATTACCAACAGGACGGGTTGCTTGGTATCACCTTCTACGACAACAAGGGGGAGTCGCAAAGTTTTTCTCTCAGTATGAATGTGAGCCAGGCTTTGAAATTCATTCCGGTAGAAGCCAGGCTGTCGGGGCGTTTCAGCCGTTCCGCCAATGAGGGCAAGGTCAATGGAGAGAAAGTCCCGACATTGTATGACAATTACTCCACGGGATTGTCCCTTGTGACCCGGAACAAAGGCCGCATAAATGGTGAAATAAGCGGAAATTTCGGATTTACAGATAACAAACTCACTACATTGAGTAACCGTATGCAACATATAAGCGGGAAGGCCAAATGCAGTTATGCCGATGACCATTGGAAGGCCAGCCTTCATGCAGGCTATTCCCTGCTGATTAACCGTTTGGCCGACATTGACATCTGTGACCTGGGATTTTCAGTTACCTACAAGTTCAAACGTCTGGAAATTTGGCTGCAAGGTACGAATTTGCTTAACCTCAACAAAATAGAATGGGTGCAGATAAATATGAACCCTGTCTACACCTCCACCACGATTTACCGTAAAATCCCCGGCAGCCTGCTGATAGGCCTTGCCTACAGGTTCTCCGAGGCGAAAGAGGAACCGGCCACGATGATCATTTATAATTGATTTGTTCCCACAGGAATCCCCGTGGATTGTGCATTTTTTTCACCGGTTTGTATTCCCGTTTTGTGTAGAGACGCGGCGCGCCACGTCTCTACGAAGACACCACCCATTCCCCGACGGTCATGGTGTCGCGGGCGGACGGCAATCCTATTCAAAAACCCATTCCGCAATGTGCGTGTTACCGTCGTCGCAAAGCGTAAGGCTGTTGCCGTCAAGCGGTGCGCCGTCGAGCGTCAGCTGGCGGAAGCGCGGAGGTTCGCCCTCCCTGCCCTTGAACTCGCAGCGGATGCGGTACAGCGTTTCCCCGTAGCGGTAGTCCAGTCCGAACGACTGCCATGCGGCCGGTGTGCAGGGCTCCATGGCCAGCCGTACGCCGCTCTTGTGGAAGCCGAGAATGTTCTCTATGCCGGTCTTGTAGGCCCATGAGGCGGAGCCGGTGTACCATGTCCAGCCGCCGCGGCCCGGATGCTGCGGGTTGCTGTAGATGTCGGCGGCGATGCAGTATGGCTCCACCTTGTATTTAAGCACATCGGCAAGAGTCTGCGTGCGGTGCACCGGATTGATGAGCGAATAGAGGAAATAGGCCATGTCGTTGCGCCCCTCCTTGAGCTGCGCCATGATGTACCACATGGCTCCGTGCGTATATTGGCCTCCATTCTCGCGCACCCCGACAGGATAGTTCATTATATATCCCGGTGAAGGCTGCGAATTCTGGAAGGCGGGGGTCAGCAGCTGGATAATCTCATGCTCGCGGTTCACCAGACGTCTGTCGGTCTCGCGCATCACGCTCTCCTTCTGCTCCGGTGTGGCCACATCGGTGAGGATGCTCCAGGCCTGGCTGATGAGGTCTATCTGGCATTCCGTGTTGTTGCGCGAACCCATCGGGTCGCCGTTGTCGTAGTAGGCGCGCAGGAACCATGCGCCGTCCCAGGCATTCTTCTGAAGCGCGTCGATAAGGGCGGTGCGGTACATGTCCAGCTCCTCGCAATAGGAGAGGTCCGCCCCGGGCATCATCTCTGTAAGTTGCCTCATTTTCGGCAGAAGGTCGGCAAGGAAGAAGGCCACCCATACGCTTTCGCCTTTGCCCTTGACACCAACTGCGCTCATGCCGTCGTTCCAGTCCCCGCAGCCCATTAGCGGCAGCCCGTGCACCCCTTTGCGCGACATCGCCCTGTTGACGGCCCTTCGCAGATGCTCGTATAGCGTGGCATATTCGAACCGTGTGTCATTATCCCCATCCGGAACGGAATAGTTCATGCCCCTTTCGGCCTCGTTCGGGGCCAGCTGGTCGGCCTGGCAGAATGGCACGGTCTCGGAAAGTATAGCCGTGTCGCCGGTGACGGTGATGTACTGGTAGGTCACAAACACTAACCAGAGGTAGTCGTCGCTGAAGGTGGTTCTGGCACCCAGTTTCATGCTCTCGTGCCACCAGTGCAGCACATCGCCTTCAGCAAACTGGTGGGCGGCGTGGTCGAGAATCTGCCGTCGGGCATAGCCGGGGTCGCTGTAGAGCAGTGACATCACATCCTGCAGCTGGTCGCGGAAGCCGGTCGCCCCACCCACCTGGTAGAATCCGGCGCGGGCATACAGCCTTGACGAATATACCTGGTAGAGGTACCACCGGTTCAGCATGTGGTTGAAGCTTCTGTCGGGGGTCTCCACCTGGATGCAGGAGAGCTTTTCGTCCCAAAATTCCCTGACCCTTTCAAATTCGGCGTTGATGCCCTCTATCGTGGGCGCTGCAAATGGGGTGTTGCCTTCCCTCCTGTCGAAGGAGCTGATGACAAAGGCCATCTGCCTTTCGCCGTTGGCCGGAACGGTGACGGACAGTCCAAGACGCTTGCGGTTGGGCGATTCCAGCCCGAAGCCGGTGAGCGGTTCGGTTGCTGTAAGCCGCACCACCATGTTGCTGTAGATGGGATGATAGACGTTCCGCACATAAAGGCTGTTCGTACTTTCATCCCATTCGGAATGGAGATAGCGTGCGGTCCGCTCCTCGCACATGCCGAGCACAAGTTTGTAGACCATGTCGAGCTGCACCTCCATCGTTTCGGCGGTTTTGTTGGTGACCCTTATCTGGTAGTATTTCTCCATGCGCTCCCGCGCAACAAAGAGCCGCACATCAACCTTCATGCTGTCATATTCGGCATCAAAGGCGGAATAGCCCTGGCTGTGCCGTGCGGTGGCCGGCACAAACTGTTTTTTGTTTATGAGCAGCATTTCACTGGCATTGTCGCGGACAATGTCGTTGCTCCAGCTGGTGAGCTTGAACTGCTGCGCGTTGTTGGCGAAGGTGAATCCGGCCATGGTGGAGCTGACCACGCATCCGAAGTGCCGGTTGGCGATCACGTTCACCCACGGCATCGGGGTGTTGGTGTTGGTGATGACGTAGTCGCGCCCGTCGTTGTCGAAACCGCCGTACTGGTTGTAGAATTCGAGGTCGCTCCATACGCGGAATTCCTTCTTCGGTTTCAGCACCGGATGCTCCACCTTGTCCTGATAATGCTGGTTGGCCTCTTCAAGGCGTTGCAGCTGCTGCTCGATGGTCACTCCGTCGCGGGTGTTGAATTCCAACCGCGCAACCGTGTGCAGCAGTATGCGTTCCTCTCCGGTGATGTCATCCCCGTCAATCACATATACGTGCCCTTTGTCGCTGTGTGGAGCCCAAAGATGCTCCGTGTTGGCCATCCCGAGGATGAAATGCTTCAGCCCCTCGCGCTCGTTCTGCGGCGCATCGTTGATGATTACAAGGTCGAGAATCAGGCCGTGCACCTTGTAATATTCAAATGCCCTGAGCAGCTCCTTGGCGAAGCCGGAACGCTCCATGCTGTCGATTTCCAGCAGCAGTATGGCAAAGTCCCCGCTTATGCTGAAACGCCACAGGCCGCTTTGCGACAAGGTGTTGCGGGCGAGTATGGGCTGGCGTGTGTTGCCGAGGGCGGCAGTCTGGGCCATGTATTTGGCGATGTTGTTGTACAGCCGCATCTGTGAGCCTTTGAGCAGCGACATGTTGGTGCGGATGTTGTTATATACCGATGCGGTGCGGAATGCGTCCTCAATGTCGATGGGGCTCCGGTACTGTCCGGCAAGCTGCAGCAGCTGTTCGCGCGATTTGGCGAAACCGGTGAGGATATAGGCTTCCGCCTGTTTGCCCTCCGGAATATGGAGACGGCGGCGCATGCTCATTATCGGGTCGAGGGTGGTCCCCACGGTGCCTGTAAGGGTGCGGCGGCTCTCCATTATGTCGGCGTGCTGCAGGCTGTTGCCGCGTCCGAGGAACTTGAGCCGTGAGGTCTCATACTCCACCAGATTTGAGCAGCCCCCCTTGTCGCCATCATTGCCGTTGTCCGCCACCCACAGTTTGTGGAGCAGATAGTTGCGGGTGTTGTTGGCCGCCGGTTTCACAAAGAGCAGCGCCTCATGCTCGGAGTCGTATTCGGAAAGGATCTTCATCCCGTTGAAGACGCGGTGGCTCTCGTCTTCGGCGCAGGTGGCAAGCACCACCTCGCCGTAGCTGGTGATTTCCAGGTCGGCATCGCTGCCGCTGTTGTTGGTGAATGTGATGCGGCGGATTTCAGCCGAACGCTCCTTAAGCACCGTTATTTCAGTCTTGGTCTCAATCCCCTCGTCCACCCGCAGGAAGCTGATCTTGTCGCTGGCGAAGCTCACATGGTAGCCCTCCGGCATCACGTCGAGAGGGGCGTAGGTGTTGCACCAGAGCCGGTCGTTCCTGAGGTTGCGGATGTAAAGGTATGAGCCGTAATGGTCGGCGCTTATCTTGCGGTAGCGTCCGAGCATGGTCTCCTTGTAGCGGGAGAAGCCGCTGCCGCGGTCATTAAGCAGCACAGTATATAGCCCGTTGCTCAGCACGCCTATCTCAGGCACTGTGGCAATGTTGTCGAAATCGCGGGCGTCGCTCTCCGTCTGGACCTTTGAATACTGGTAGCGTTTGTATTGTGTGACCTTGAGGTCGATGTAAGGTTTCACCTGGGCCTTCTCCTTGAGCAGGGTCTCCATGGAACGCATGGCTGGCTCCTGCATGAAGAAATTCTGTATACAATTGTTGCACAGATAATTGGCAAGCGAGGCCAGAATCATCCCCTGATGGTGGGCGTAGTGTGCCAGCACATGCACATGATCCTCATCGTCGTAGCTTTCATAGAAGCCGAAATCGTCATACATGTCCAGTTTCCTGAAACGGCGGATGTTCTCGTATACGGCACGCGGGTTTGCGCTTATGGCCAGCAGCGAGCTGTATGGGGAGATGACAATACGGTCGGGGGTGGTGTTCTGGAATTTCAGGTATGGCACCCCGAAAGCGTGGTATTTGTAGTTAAGCGCGTCGTCCATCTCGTTGTAGGCGGTCTCGGAGATGCCCCATGGCAGGTTCTTCGCCCCGGAATTGCGGATGAAGGCGCGTTGGGCGCGGATGGCAAAACTGTAGGTCTCGTCCATCAGGGTGTGCCGGTAGGTGGGCAGGAAAATCAGCGGCATGAAATATTCGAACAGCGTGCCGTACCAGGAGGCGACCCCTTTGTATCCCTTGTACTGGACTAATGTCTTGTCAAGGCAGAACCAGTGTTTGTAGGGGGCGTCGCCCTGCGCGATGGTCAGGAAGCTGGTGAGCCGCGCCTCGGAGGCGAAATTGTTGTAATGGTAGGGCAGGAGCTTGTAGTTGCCGCAGTCGTAGCCGATGCTGAACACATCCAGCTCAGGGTTGTACAGCTTCATGAAGTCGGTCTGGTCGATGAGCCGCTGCACTTTGGCCAGCAGGCCTTTGGCATTGACGCTCTCTGTGCCGGACAGGCTGTTGAGGTATCCCTTCACGGCATAGAGGCAGGCCACGAAATTGCCGCTGTCGCAGGTGCTGATGAAAAAGTCGGGCAGTGCCTTGAGCGACTTCACGTCATACCAGTTGTACAGATGTCCGTTCCATTTCTCAAGCCTGCAGACGGTGTCGATGATATGCTCCAGCCTGTCCGCCGCCTCGTTGTGGCTTATGAAGCCCAGCTCCGCAGCACTGACCGTTGCGGTGAGCGAATAGCCGATGTTGGTGGGCGAGGTCTTGTAGTCGGTCTTGTTCTCGCGGTTAAGCTGGTAGTTGTCGGGGATAAGCCAGTTATGCTCCTCGGTGATCATGCTGTCGAAGAAATGCCATGTGTCCTTGGCTATCTGCCTGACCTCCGCATTCTCCTTTACGGTGAGGCGGTTCTTGTCATGGGAGAATTTTTTGCCGAGCCAGTACATCAGGAAGGGTGCTCCGCACCATGACAGCAGGCAGAACAGCATTGCCGCAAAATCGGCCATGTTGCCATAACTTTGGAGCTTGCACAAGAGCAGTGCAAGTGAAGCCGCATAGTTGAACCAGAACTTGCCGATATAGTCGCCCAAAGTGCCTTTGGTGCTCTTGGCGGCCTCGTCGCTGGTTATCCAGTTGAGCAGATTTTTATGGCTGAACCACATGCGCCAGCAGGCGCGTATGGCCGCATCTGTGTACATCCAGGCCTCTTTCGGCAATAGCGCGAACTTCACTATCGAGCGATAGACTATAACTTTGAAGCCCCGCATCAGCGTCATGTAGTAGCGGTACCGCTTGCCGAAGCGCGGCAGTGTCGTGATTTGTCCGATGATGAAGAAAAGTATTGGCGATGCCACGGCGACAAGCGCAACCACAAGGAACCAGACGGCATGTGCCCATGTGATGCCGCTGAATCCCACAAAAAGTATAACCAGCAGAGCGAGGCTCAGTACCGAGCGGCGCAGGTTGTCGAAAATTTTCCAGCGTCCGATGGTGTTCACCTGGTTCTTCACTTTTTCACCCTTTTCGTTGCGCACGCGGTTTTTCAGCCAGCCTATTATCTGCCAGTCGCCGCGCGTCCAGCGGTGGTGCCGCTTGGCGTCGTCGATGTAGTTGGAGGGGTTGTCGTCGAAAAGCTCCAGGTCGTTGATGAGGCCGCAGCGGATGTGGCAGCCCTCGATAAGGTCGTGGCTGAGGATGAGGTTTTCGGGGAATGTGCCCTTCAGCACCTGCTGGAAAACCTTCAGGTCATAGATTCCCTTGCCGCAGAAGGTACCTTCGTTGAAGATGTCCTGATACAGTTCGAAGCTGGCGGTGGTATAGACGTCCAGCCCGCCTAATCCGGCGAAGAGTTGGGCGTAGCGGCTCTTGTTGGTGACCTCCACATCCACGTTCACGCGCGGCTGCATGATGCCGTAGCCGCTCTCAACCCGCCGTCCGTCGTCGCTCAGCTTGGCGCGGTTGAGCGGATGCGCCATGGCGCCTATCAGCTTCTGCGCGGAATATAGCACCAGTTCGGTGTCGGTGTCAAGGGTGATGACAAACTGGATGTCCGGCACCGCCCCCTGCCGCCATCTGCTTATGGTCTCGCAGCGAAAACGCTTTTCCGCCTCCGCAGCGGTGCTGTTCCCGAGAAGCAGGTCGTTGAAATGGAGTATCGCGCCGCGCTTGCGTTCGTGTCCGAGCCATGTGTTCTCCCCGTCGCTCCATGAACGCCTGCGGTAAACAAAGTTGAAAATCGGCGCGCCATATTTTTCGTTGAGTTCCCGCACCTTTTCCAGTCCGGCTTCAGCCACCTCATCGTCCCACGGGGCGTCGGCCTCCTTGTAGCTGGCGGCATCCCCGATAAGTGTGTAATAGAGGTTCTGCGGACGGTTCTCCAGCCTTCTGCCTTCGGAGGCGCGGTTGACATTGGAGAGGTAATAGACCTCCAGTTGCTCCAGCAGCTCAATTGTCTTCTCCTTGTTCTTAAGAATTGTGGGCATGATCACCATGGTGGCGTACTCCTTCGGTATCAGCCCGTCCTTGAATTTTATCTTGAAGGTGCCGTGTGGCTTGTGCAGCTTGCCCAAAAGCCAGTTGAAGAGGTCGATGACCACCTGGCTCATAGGCACCCACATCAGTATTGTAAGGATGGCGGTGAGCCATGTGAACCCTTCACCCCATGTGCACCACGATGCAAAACTGAAAGCCAGCAGCAGCGAGGCAAGCACAACAATCCATACGTACCAGCGGGCGCGTGCCTTCCACCTCTTCGGCGGAAACAGTTGCCAGCCCACATGTTCGCCACGGCTGTCGGCGGTGGCAACCAGTTCCCTTACAAGCTCATTCTCCTCCTTTTTCCCTTTTTTGCACAGATATACGATCCTGTTCCGGTAGTCCTCCTTTGTCTTGTCGTACATCTGGTCGTACATTCCGGCCTTTTCAGCCTTCAGCAGCCTCTCTGAAAAACTCACCGCGTCGATGAATTCGGCCATCGGCAGTTTGGTTATCTTTTTCAGGGAGTTGAAAATATTCATCATCAACAGGTTCTGCCGCGTCACCTCGTTCAGGTGCCCCATGTCGGCATTGCTCTTGTCGGTGAGGTTGTAATGGTACGCCTTCCGGGATTCCAGCTGGCTGCACAAATCTGCCAGCCTGTTTATCAGGACAGCCTTTACGAGCGGCAGCAGTGCGCAGACTTCCGGATAGGAGAAATAATCCTTCTGTTCAAGTTGAATTTCGTTCAGATATTTGAACATCAAGGTCTTGTCAATGCAGCAACGGTCGCGGTCCAGATAGGTCTCAATCTGTTTCCAAAGCAGTTCGATGCGCTGCCTGCCAATTTTCATGGAACCTTTTCCGATGGATTTCAGCTCCACCTTCAGCACCTTCTCCTGCTCGCTGATCATGTAGTAGTTGTCCAGCACCCATTCGTTGGTGCTGCCAACTATGCGGTTGTTCTTGGTCTCCTGCACCAGAAAGGTGTAGTAGGCGGTGATTCGGCTGATGTCCTGCCGGAAGTTGTTGTAGGTCTTGTTTTCCATGTGTGGCGCGTGCGGTTAGTCTTCCGTTTTCAAAAAGGATTCCACCGGATTGGCGTATATGGTCAGCAGCTGCTGTTTCATCTTGGTGTAGTTAACGTCGGCGATGTTGGCCTGCTTGCGGATATACTGGAGGAACTCCTTTTTCTCACCCTCCTCGTATTCGTCGGCGAAGCGGTCGGTGTTGTGGAGGATGTCGTAGGCCATGTAGTTGGTCTCCCACAGCCGGTAGTCGCGGTAAATCTCCTGGTCGATGATCTCCGCGACATATTGCAGCGCATCGTTGTCGGATGCGAATGCCATGGTTTCGTCCAAAAGGTTGTTGATAGGCTGGCCGAGCTGCATGTGCACACGCCCCTTGTAGGAGAATATGCCTTTGGTGATGCTGTGGAAATCCTCTTCCGGATCCTTGACGTATGACTTGTTCTGCTTGGTCAGCAGCAGTTCCCGCGCCTTCATCTGGTCGCAGGGCTCGTATTCGTAGGAGACGGTCAGCGGGACGATGTCCAGCTCCTTAAGGCTCTCAATCACATGCGGACGTTTGCTGGAATAGAGCATTTTAAGCACGCCCTGCTGGGTCTTGTCCAAACCGTCCTTTGTACGGCCGTTGCGTTGGGAAATCCATACTGAAATCTTGTCCTTGGTGATGCTCTGCCTGATGTAGTCCGAAAGCAGCCGCGAGTTGGCCAGCATGGTCCGGGTGTCGTGGGAGCGGAACACGGTGAACATGTTGTTCGTTTTGGCGATGTCGGTCATCACGGGGGAGGTGAGAAGGTTGTCGCCGATGCCGGAGCGGGTGGCCGGCAGGTTGTGGTCGATCAGGTAGCCTTGCAGGATGGCCGAATCCATCACGATGTCGCGGTGGTTGGCAATCAGCAGATGGGGCTTGTTCATGTCGACCTTGTCAAAACCGCCGAAGGTGAGCCCCTCCATGCTGCGCTGCTCGAAGGTGTGCACCATCGGGGCGTAGATTTCACGCTGGAGGTCGCTGATGGTCTTCATTTTCCTCATGCGCCTCACAAGTGTTGAGGGGTTGGATGTCTCTATGAAGTTTGTCAGCGAGGTGACAAAGTTCGATGACATCAGCATCCGGTTGATGGCGTAAGGGATTTCTTCGGTGTTGTAGGGCCTTATTTCCACAAAAGGGTCTTGTTTTTTTCTCATAAGCTGTCCCAATATAAGGGGAGTTGCCGCGGCAGTTCCGGCAGCGGGGTTCCGTCACCGGAGCGCAGCAGCATCTCCTGTTGATTTAAAATGGTTATTTTTACGGGTGAGTGGTTGAAATGTCCTTCATAGTTGCCCGGGGCCGGCAGAAGCTTTTCAGCCGGCACGCGGGCGTGCAGCGAGCCGTCATCATTCTTGCCGACGGGTTGTATATGGGCGAAATAGGAATATCCGAGCAGCCGCGATGCGGTCCGTATGTCACCTGCCAGCAGCGCCTTCCGGATGGCGGAGGAGCTGATTTCGGTGCCTTCCGATTGCATGCGCGGGATTTCGGTGATGCCGAAGCCGTAACGGCTCCGCAGGGCGTTAAGAGTGTGTATGCCGCCGCTTTTTCCGGCTCCGAAATTGTGGTTGTATCCCAACACAATATGGTTGATTTTAAGTTTGCTGTCCAATTGTTCCAACAGCGTTTCCGGCGGGGTGGCGGCCAGTTCGCGTGTAAATGGCAGGCGGCACCAGATGTCCACATGCTGCTCTTCCAGCAGCAGCCGCTTCTCATCTTGGGTGAGAATCAGCGGGAAGGGTTTCCCGGAGAGCAGGGCTCGCGGATGTGGCGTGAAGGAGATGACAACGGAACGGCTGCCGGTGGCTCGCGCACGGTCGGTCAGAGCACGGAGCACTTCGCGGTGCGCCAGATGCAGACCGTCGAACATGCCCAAACTTACCACAGAATCGGTCCGGTGCGTGAAATCATCCAGAGAGCCGTATGTCTCCATTATTCCTCCGTGTTGGATTCTGACGTCTGCGTGCCGTCCGGTGCGCTGAATGAGGCGATGATCTCCTCGTTGCTCATTCCAAGGTAGCGGATGGAATACCGCGCGTTGTCGGCAAGGGGATGGTCAGGATAGCGGTCGATGAAGCTCTGATAGGCCTTTTTTGCCAGCTCCTGGTCATAAAACACCTCTTCGTATATGAGTCCGCGCAGGAAGTAGCATTCCACCACCCGAGGGCTCTGCGGATAGCGGTTGACAATTTCCGCAAGTGCGTCCAATGCGGCGTCCCCCTGTTTCTCCACACGAAGGATGCCGGCTTTCCGGAAAAGGTATTCCGGTGAAAGGGAGTCATCGGGAAATTTGCCGATATAGCTGTCGTAGCATTTGAACAGCTCCTGCTGCCGTGTTGTGTCATTTTCATCCAACACGCTTTTTTCCAGACCGGCTATTTTCTCCTGCTGCTTTTCCTTGGAGAGGGAGCATCCCGCCAGCAGGCAGAGCAGGGAGAGTCCCAGAAACATATACTTTGTTCTCATTTCTTATTTTATTTGTTCGGTTTGATTCGGTAGGAGGGGACTTTTTTCCCGTTAACAATTTCGTTCAGCTTGCTTTTCAGCAGCGTCTTTTTAAGGGGGGATAGCCTGTCGACGAACATTTTCCCGTACAGGTGGTCGTATTCGTGCTGTATGACGCGGGCCGCCTTGCCGTGGTATTCCTCATCAAAGCTGTTGCCCTCCACATCCTGGTAGCTGATGCGGACCCCTTCGGGGCGCAGCACCTCCTCGTTGATGCCGGGCACGCTCAGGCAGCCTTCGCTGAAAGAGCACCTGTTTTCTGAGGTTTCTGTAATTTCCGGATTGACAAAGGCCTTTTTGACCGCCTTTTCCGTGTCGCCTTCGTCCAGGAAGGCCTCGGTGTCGATTACAAACAGCGCCAGTGACTTGTTGACCTGCGGGGCGGCCAGCCCGACCCCGTTCGCATGGTACATGGTGTCGAACATGTCTTCAACAAGCTGCTTCAGTTCCTGATTGGCGGAGCCTGTCTCAACCTCTTCCACCTCTTTTCGCAATATCGGGTTTCCGTACAGGGTGATAGGTAGTATCATTGCATTTTCCTTTCTTTATATTTTCTGCTTTCCATGTATGACTGCAAAAGTATGGTTGCGCTCAGGGCGTCGACAAGCGCCTTGTTCTGGCGCGCCTTCTTGTGCAGTCCGGCGTCAATCATGGTCTGGAATGCCATCTTGGAGGTGTACCTTTCGTCCATGCGGTCTATGGGGATGTCCGGGAAGGTTTTGGCCAGCTGCCGGACGAACGGTTCAATGTAGCGGGCCGATTCCGAATCGGTGCTGTCCATCTGCACCGCCTTCCCGACCAGGAAAAGCTCCACAGGCTCCTTGGCGGTATAATCCCGCAGGAAGGTGAGGATGTCTTTGGTTGGGACTGTGCATAAGGCGTTGGCTATCAGCTGTAATTCATCTGTTACAGCGATACCGGTCCGTTTTTTTCCGTAATCGATGGAGACAATCCTACCCATGAATTCGTCTGTTTTTACCAAAAACGCAAAAGTAGTCATTTTTTCGCTTTCCCCATCCATTTTATGTCCGTTTTTTTCGCTTTCACGCACAATAAACATGGAACATGCTGCGTTAGCGGTGCATCACTTTAAAAATTTCCGACCATGAGAAAAGCATCCTTCCATTCCAATTTGAAACGGTTGGCCGACGCGCTGCCCGGATTCCTCTTCCGCCATCTTTCCGAGACAGTCCTGCTGCTGTACGCTTTGGTGGCCATCATTTATGACAACCATGTTACAGGCGACAATCCCTGCTGGGTGACAGCCGCGTATGTGATCCCATTCCTGTTTGTGGCGGCATTTTCGTTGCAGTTCATCCGAGGACGGCACCTGCTGTGGCAAATCCTCTATTACATTTTGCCGCTGCTCATCATCCCGTTCTTTTTTGTGCCGTCATTGGAGCATTTTGTGAAAGATGGCAATTATTTCATCTGGGTGATGGTGCTGCTGCCGCTCTGGATGTTGCTGCTGCCATTCCGGATTCAGAACCGTCCCTTTTCCAACCGGATGCTGCATACGGCATGGTCGGTGCTGGTGCCGCTCTTTTTCGGCGGTGTGGCCTGTCTGCTGCTATACCTTATGGAAGTGAGCGTCGAACTGCTTTTCAATGTTGAGGGCAGGTGGCTGCGGCTTGCCTACGATGACAGCGCCTTGGTGGTTATGGTGCTCCTTGTGCCGCTGCTGTTCTTGGGCATGGTGGAAAATGAGAGGGAGATGAAGCTTGCCAAATTCTTCGAGAACCTGCTGCATTGGGTCTTCACCCCGGCGCTGCTGCTCTATACGCTACTGCTGTTCCTGTACGCCGGATACATCCTCTTCCTATGGGAGCTGCCCAAGGGCAACG
Organism: uncultured Bacteroidota bacterium; assembly: GCA_902774175.1. Classification (GTDB taxonomy): domain Bacteria; phylum Bacteroidota; class Bacteroidia; order Bacteroidales; family WCHB1-69; genus UBA1195. The sequence continues at coordinate 45,161 of CACYHG010000004.1, read as the reverse complement.
TGGCGGTGATGGTGTTCGTCTTCTGCCTGATAGCCATGATAGTCAAACTGCTGCGGCAGTTTACGGAGAAGCAGCCTTTCAGCTGGTACTTCAACGCATTCAGCTGGATTTCGCTGCCGCTGCTGCTGTTATTTTGGGTTGGCTGTATCCGCCGCATTTCCGACTACGGCGTGACGGAATCCCGTTACTACCTGCTGCTCTGCGGCCTGCTGATGACACTTTACGTGCTGCTGTTCCTCTTCCGCAACCGCAGGGGCTACTTCCTGTTAATCGGCACGGCCTTCCTGCTTGTGCTGGCGGCGGTCTGCATCCCTCCAATCTCCGCAAAGGCATGCAGCATACGCTCCCAGGAGCAGCGCATCCGCCAGACAGCCGCCGAATTGGGCATCCTGAACGACGACGGCACCCTGAAATTGGGCAAACCCTCCGTTGCCGACAGCCTTTATGCCAAACAGCACCGGATTATCTACCAGTCTTTGAATTATCTGTATTACTACGAGGATACCATGCTGGTCAAACAATTCGGCATGAATGAACCCGATGAATACTCCGCCACTCTTTCCACCCACACAAAGGATTATGCCACCTCATGGCGGGAGGAGGAGGTCGAACCGGTGATAATAGATGAAGATGATGTGATAGAAGAACCGCAGCGGGATTTTCAGATAAAGTTTTATGCAGATTTGATGCTGTCGCTTCCGGAATGTTACGACCATGTCTGTGTCAGACCGGACAATTACAGGAATTCAAATATCGTTTATGTGAAGGACAACCATCTGTTCTACCCCGGCGGTTCCATCCATACCGACACGCTGCTGCACCGTCAGTTGCGCGAAAGCGGCTGGAAAGAAGGAACGAAAATAGAGGACAAATGGTTGCAGAATCATCGCGAGACGCTCCTCTCATTCCAGGGGAAGGATGCCATGATTATCTTCAAGTCATTGTCATTCACGCAGGATTCCACTTTCCAGATTGACTTTAAAAATGTTTATGTGCACAGCGTGTTTTGGAAATAAGAAAAAAAAATACAAATCCCATCATGAAAACCATCGCCATACCAATTCTTTTCGGCCTTATGGCCACCTGCGGCCATCGGAACACACCGGCCAACAGTCCGGAAACGGATAATTTTAAACCGGAAACGGACAATTTCGGCTTCGAGACCGACAGTTTTGTCACACCTGACGGCAAAACCGTGAAAATCCATGCGCTGACCCATGCCAGCATACGTATCGAATACGACGGGAAGGAAATCGAGATCGACCCGGTGTGCAATGCCGGAAGCCGCACCATCGACTACACCAAGTTTCCCAAAGCGGATGTGATTCTGGTCACGCACGAGCATTTCGACCATCTTGACCCCGCCGCCATCGCAACCCTTACCAAAAATGGGACGCAGCTTTTCATCAACCAAAACGGTGCCGCCAAGCTCGGCCACGGGACGGTCATGGCAAACGGTGGGCGCACTGAGGTCGGCGGCTGGCTGACGATTGAGGCGGTGCCGGCCTACAACACCACGGAGGGGCATCTGCAGTTCCATCCCAAAGGGCGCGACAACGGCTATATCCTTACCATCGGAGGGCTGCGCATCTACATTGCCGGTGACACCGAGGACATTCCGGAAATGGACAGCGTCAAAAACATCGATGTGGCCTTCCTGCCATGCAACCAGCCCTACACCATGACTCCGGAGCAGATTATGCGGGCGGCGCGGCGCATCCGTCCCAAGGTGCTGTTCCCCTACCATTACAGCCAGACGGACCTCAGCCAGCTGGCGGACGGCCTGAAGGGCGACGGCATCGATGTGCGCATCAGGAATTACCAGTAACATCTGTGAGATAATTTATCACTAACAAAAAAAAACAGACAACCTGTAATATTTCGGGGTTCTTAAACGTTTAATGTTTGTTGAACATAAAAACATTTGAAATGAAAAAAAAATTTTTATTGCCGGTTTTGGCAACAATGTGTATTGCAGGAGCAATGTTTCTAACAGCCTGCGAGAAGGAACATCAATCCATTAAGGAGGGCATTAGCGGCATTGTGGTGGAACGTTATGGTAATTGGATGCCAGTTATTGATCCCAACTCCAATGATCATGGGGAACGTCCAATCATAGCGGGAATATATGTCTATGAATACACAAGAATATCTGATTTTGACAGTACCACCCGACACAACTGTTATTCCCATTTCCCAATTGACAAAATGCCAAAGCCTCTTGTGGCAACTGCCGTGTCCAATGCGGACGGTTTTTATGAAATTCCGCTGAAACCCGGAAAATATTCTGTTTTTCTGTTAGAAAACGGGAAAATGTATGCAAACGAAATGGATGGATCAGGTGGTTATTTGCCTGTAACTGTCCGTGCTGATTCCGTTTCTCGGATGGTTCTGGTATTGGATCACGCTGTCTATTAACACCATGTCCGAACTCAAAACCATCTTGTCAGACCGCATCAGTGGGTATGAAGCCAAAATGTTAGGCGCGAGTGGTCGTGAAGAGGAACTTTTCCGGCTGCTGTTTGATGCGGACAAGCGCACCTCCGACAATGCCGCATGGGCGCTGACCCATCTCCCCCCATCGGCGGACAGTTGGCTGGCCGAACGGCAGGAGGCTTTGATTGACGAGGTGTTGCGCACAAACAGCACCTCCAAGCGCAGGCTTATACTATCATTGTTGGCGCGAACCCCGTTCGAGCGCGACCGGCTCCGCACCGATTTTCTGGATTTCTGCTTCAACACAATACTTTCCACCGAACCGGTCGGCGTACGGACTCTGGCCGTCAAGCTGTCGTATGCGCAAAGCAGGCATTATCCCGAACTGCTTGAGGAGTTCAAAAGCATCCTCCAGATGATGGTTCCTGAAGAGCAGTCCGCCGCCATGCGGCTCCTGCTGAAAAAGGTGACGGGCGGTGATTGATTTTTTTCTCCCTTTTGAAATCCGTATTGGTATTTTTTGTAATTTTGCAGCCGAAAAGGTGGCCATATAGCCACCTTTAAGAGAACATTTTTAAAAATGCGATACCTTACATTAGAGAAAGCAATTACAGCGTGGCGGAGCATCCAGCCACTATCGGAAGAGGACAGAAACAGGCTGAGCCGCCGGTTTACGGTTGATTTCAACTTCAATTCCAACCACATGGAGGGCAACACCCTGACATACGGGCAGACCGAAATCCTGCTGTTGTTCGGCAAGGTGATAGGCGAGGCCAACGTGAAGGATGTGCAGGATATGACAGCGAGCGCATTGTATTCCGCTCACCCCACTATGGCGAACTGCTCATGATGATGATGACGGAGCCGGTACTAACTCTTTCGGAGATGCAGAGCCGCATGGGCATCAATATGTCAGCGGTTAAAAAACTGGTAAATCTTCTGCTTGACAAACATTACATTGAGCGTGGCTCAACGGAAGGTTCCTGGCGGGTTTTCATCACGCCGTCAATGGAATAAATGGTGGGGATGATATGATTACAAGAATGAGACTTTACGCGATAATGCTTGCACTTGCCACCATGACTGCCATGGCACATGCACAGGTGCAGCCCTACGCACGCCCCATTGACGGGCTTGCGCACCGCATACTTGGCGACAGGGACACCCTCTTCAAATTTGTATGTCAACCTGATACCGTTGACTATTTTGTGATTGAGAGACTGAACGGGGACACCGGGGCCATTCCTAAACGATATGACCAGAAAATCCGTATAACCGGCAACAATGACAATTCGTTGGCAGTTGGGTTTAATTATTATCTGAAACACTGTGCAGGCATACACGTCTCATGGTTGGCCTGTGAACCCATAGAACTGCCTTCCCGATTCTGGTCCCCTTATAAACCCATCCGGAAAGAATCTCTGGTGAAGGATCGCTTTTTCTTGAACTACTGCACCTTCGGATACACCATGCCCTGGTGGAAATGGGAGCAGTGGGAGCGGTTTATCGACTGGATGGCGCTGAACGGCATTACCATGCCGCTCGCCATTACGGGTCAGGAGGCTGTGTGGTATGAGGTGTGGAAGGAGTTTGGCATGACCGATGAGGAGATTCGCGGCTACTTCTCGGGACCTGCACACCTGCCGTGGCACCGCATGGCCAACCTTGACGGTTTCGGTGGTCCGCTGCCGATGTCGTGGCTGGAGGGACAGAAGGAGTTGCAGAAACAGATTGTGGCCCGCGAGCGCGAGTTCAACATGACGCCGGTGCTGCCCGCTTTCGCCGGCCATGTGCCCAAAAGGTTCGCCGAGATGCACCCCGACGCCGACATCCGGCAGCTGAGCGCGTGGTGCGGCTTCGAACCCACCTGCTTCCTCAACTCATCCGATCCGCTGTTCGCCAAAATCCAGAAGTCGTTTCTGGAAAAACAGACCGCCCTCTTCGGCACCGACCACATCTATGGCGTGGACCCTTTCAACGAAATGGATCCGCCCAGTTGGGAGCCCGATTACCTCGCCAACGTGGCCCGCAACATTTACGGCTCGCTGCAACAATGTGACTCCGCCGCCCGCTGGCTGCAGATGACCTGGGTCTTCTACTACAAGCGCAAGTCATGGACACCAGAGCGACTACGCGCCTACCTCACTGCCGTGCCCCAGGACCAGCTGGTGCTGCTCGACTACTTCTGCGAAAAGACGGAGGTGTGGCGCACCACCGACGGTTTCTACGGACAGCCCTTCATCTGGTGCTACCTTGGCAACTTCGGCGGCAACACCATGCTGGTGGGCAATATCAACGAGCTGGAGAAAAAACTCGCAGCCGCCTTAGAGGAGGCGGGATCGAACATGACCGGCATCGGCTCCACATTGGAGGCCTTCGACGTGAGCCCGCAGATATACGAATATCTCTTTGAACGTGCGTGGGAAAAGCAACCCGATGTGCAGCAATGGATTGACGACTGGTGCAGACTCCGTACAGCATCGGTCACTCACGAAAAGGAATGGCGGCTGTTGAACGACAGCATCTATAAGGATTGGTCGTTTTACGGTCTCGGCACCCAATTGGTGGCGCGACCATCTTTAGAAGGACATGGTACCTATTACACAAAGCCCTACTATTCTTACAATAACGATACGCTCAAGAGCATCTGCAAGGCTTTTGTCACTAGATTCAGCTTGTATTCAATAGGCAAGGATTCCTACAAATACGACTTGGTTAATCTCTTCTCCCAATGGATGGGCAACCTTTTTATGGACATCCGCAACGATTTTACGGCGGCGTATAAAAACCGTGATATTAAGGAAATGGAACGGCAGGTGGAAATCGCCAACCAATTGTTTGCGGATGTGGACACGCTGCTCAACACCCATCCCGCCTTCATGCTGGGACCTTGGATTGAGATGGCACGCGACTGGGGAACCACCGAGGAGGAGAAGGACTACTACGAGCGGCAGGCGCGCACGTTGCTCACCATCTGGGGCGGTCCCGTGCTCAACGACTATGCCAACCGCATGTGGGGCGGTCTGGTGAAGGATTATTACGCCCGCCGTTGGAACCTCTTCTTTGAGGCGGTCATCCAGGCCGTGAAAGAGGGCAAGGAGTTCGACGAAAAGGCGTTTGGTGAAGAACTCTCCAAGTTTGAGCAGGCCTGGACGGAGAGTCACACGAAGTATCCGGTAGAGCCGCAGAAAACAGATTTCAAACCGGTAAAGGGTAAAGTTGTGCGCACCAAACATGGTCTGGCGGCAGCACTGCCAGAGTGGCAGAACGATCCAACATATAATGCCGCTTGGACTATTTACATACGCTGGATTAAACAGACAAAATGACCTGCGAAACCATTTATCACACCCCTGACGGGTTCGACGACATTATCCTAACCGCCGATGGCGGGGTGTTGACGGGATTGCGGTTTGTCGGTTTTGTAGAGACGCACGGCCGTGCGTCTCTACCACAATCGTCGCAAAAATCATCATCACAACAACAATCATCGCAAATACCATCATCACCGGAACCACCGTCACCCGTCATCCGCGAAACCTGCCGTTGGCTGGACATCTATTTTTCAGGCCGCCAACCCGATTTCACCCCTGTTTTTCAAATGGACAACCTGACCCTGTTCCGCAAAAGGGTGCTGGAGATGGTCTGCACCATCCCGTGGGGGCGCATCATGACATACGGGGAAATCGCCGGACATTTGGGAATCCGTTCGGCGCAGGCCGTGGGCGGCGCGGTGGGCTGGAACCCCATCTGCCTGATTGTGCCCTGCCACCGTGTGATGGGCGCGAACGGCAGCCTCACCGGCTATGGCGGCGGATTACGCAACAAGGCCGCGCTGCTCCGTCTGGAGGGCGCGATCTAACCTTCCCCTCCGACCTGACTACATCTCTTGTCAATATCCTCCAGCACCAGGCCTGCCAGCATGAAGCCGAAAATGGCGGTTATGTGCGCTACCGTGCCGTTGATCCTGGCTTTCGCCGAGCACCATTCATGGTTCAGCAGAGTGGGGTCGCCCGGCCCCGTCATCGCTTTGGGGCACATGCAGTGTTCCGTGCCGCATGTGGCGTTGTGCCCGCGGTTGGCAAGCTGCTCGTCACTATAGACACACTGGAACTTGCGTTTCGGAAACTGCTCCAGCGACTTGAACTTGTTCCTCAGAGCACGGGCCAAAGGGTCGCCCTGCACCTTCCAGAATTCCGTCACCTTGATGCGGGTGGGGTCCATCTTCAGCGCAGCGCCCATCGATGAGAAAAACCGCGCTTTGGTGCGGCAGGCCATCAGGATAAGCAATGCCTTGTCCTTCAGCGAGTCAATGGCGTCAATGATATAGTCGTAGTTTTCGAGTCCGAACTCATCTGCCGTCTCCTGGGTGAAAATCTTCTGCAGTGCAGTTATCTCCGCCATGGGGTTGATGCTGAGCAGCCGCTCCTTGAGCGCCTCAACCTTCACCTCCCCGACAGTTCCGGCTGTCGCCATCAGCTGGCGGTTGACGTTGGTGATGCAGACGCGGTCGCTATCCACGATTGTCAGATGATTGATGCCGCTGCGCACCAGACTTTCAGCGCACCACGAGCCAACACCCCCGACACCGAATATAATCACCCTCTGCCGGGCAACACGTTCCATCGTATTCTCCCCCAACAGAAGCTCTGTCCGTCTGAATATAGCCTGATTCATAATTATTTAATAAAATATTTTTTCAAAAAAGCCCTTTCCGGTTCTTTCGGTGCAAAAGTATAAAAAAAACTGTTTCATTCCGGTTTCCGGGCAATATTTCCGGAGCGGGTGCGTTATCTTTTTCAAACAGAAATCCTACCATGGACAACTACGAAATCATATCGGAACGGCAGGAGAAGGTGCTGCGCTACCTTGAAGGGCGCGGCATCCCGTTCACAACCTACAACCATCCTGAAGGCAAGACCATTGAGGAGGCGAAACGCTGGTGGCGCGACGACGGAAGCCTGCACTGCAAGAACATCTTCATGCGCAACCATAAGGGCGACCAGCACTACCTCATCTGTTTCCCGTGCGACGACGACCTGGCCATCCATGACATTGAGCATTGGCTTAAGGAGGTGCTTGTGTCGCAGGGCATGAAGGCTCCCGGCAAGCTCTCATTCGCCTCGCCGGAGCGGATGATGCGATATCTGGGGCTGGAACCGGGAAGTGTGAGCCCGTTCGGGCTGATCAACGACACGGAGCATCATGTGATCCTCTTTTTGGACAGCCGACTGAAGGAGGCCGCCTCGCTGAGCTTCCACCCGAACGACTGCCGAGGGACGGTGGTCATCAGCCAGGCCGCGTTCCAGCAGTTTCTGGCAGGTGTGGGCAACAGGGTGGAATACATCCGTGCAATTTGAACTGGAAAACTATTGCCTAAATTCAATAAGCAAACGCAACTTTTGCACGAGTCAGAATGACATTTTTCTCACCGTGCCACGAATGTTGGAAAAGTGTAAATTTCCGTATGAATTTATGTTGGAAAAGTGTAAAAAAATGCAAAAATTTCGTTGGAAAAGTGTAAATTTTTCCGATGTTTGGAATTCTACAAGTTTGACTTGTAGTGTATTAACTGGTAGCGTAGTTATAAAACCCAACTGCTGTCGCACGATGGGAAAATATTTTTATACAAAATTGCGTTACGCAGATTTGTATAATTAATCCGGAGGCCATACAATATGTCTATGAGAAATTTGAAGGAGTCACATGGTATATCCAAAAAATATGTAACGAGCTGTTTGCAATGGCAGAACAGGGGGTTCCTTGCGGAATCGGCGAAGTGGATGCCGCCATCTGCAATGTGCTGGAAGAGAAGGAGGATACCTATCAGGACCTGATGACAAGGCTTTCCGCCAGACAAAAAACATTGCTTATGGCTCTGGCACGTTCGGGACGAGACGTGCAGCCGACCAGCGGGGATTTCATCCGGAAACATCATCTCACCTCAGCCAGCGCGGTTCAGAGAAGTCTGGCCGCCCTGCAGGAAAAGGACATTGTCACAAACAGTAACGGGCAGTATTACATCTACGACTATTTCCTGTATTATTGGCTGAATCAAAAGTAGTGATGAAATTGCCTGATATAGAACATGTGAAAAGGGGCTTAAAAAGCCCCTTTTTTTCACATCTGTGATATGCAGATTAACACCTTACTTTGTCAGTGCGAGGCGGAACCCCAAAGGATTGTCCCTTGTGGTTGGGACTTCCGCAAAATGGGCACTTACTGACAAATACTCATATTTGCCATGTTCTAAGTAATAACATCCTCCTTTCAGTACACGAAATTGCGGATTGTCGGCTGTCGGATTGGGGTCAACAAGGGTATCTGTTTTATAATACCCCTCAATCATAGGATCTTGCACCCATTCTATCGCATTGCCGGTCATGTCGTAAAGTTTGAGGGCATTCGCCTTTTTCCCGCCCACTGCATGTACCTGGTTGTCGGAATTATCCTTGTACCAAGCCACTTCGTCCACATCGTTGCTTCCGCTGAAGGTGTAGGGTTCCAAATTGTTCCCGCCCCTTGCGGCAAATTCCCATTCACACTCGGTGGGCAGGCGGAAACTTTTGCCTGTGATTTCGTTCAGCTTGTTGATAAATGCATTGCAGTCGTTCCAGGAAATGTTGTTGACTGGCAGGTTGCCGCCCTTGAATACACTTGGGTTGGATTCCGCACCCATCACAGCCTCCCACAACTCCTGCGTGACCTCATATTCGCCAATGTAATAATCCTTGGTCAGTATGACAGGGGTATGATAAAGGTATTGTGTCATCTCCCCTTTTACGAAAGAACCGTGTTCCACCAAAATCATGGTGAAGTTCACACCGTTCACATTGAAATCTATGGAAGATTTGTCCGTCTGTTGCGGATCCTCTGGTTTTACAGGGTCTTTTTCGCAGCCACTGATCAGCATCAGGGCAACAAACAATAATGGTAAAATGTTAAATCTGTTTATCATCGTATTATAATTTTAAATTAGATTTGCAAAAGTAATCATTTATACGATATAATTACGTCATTTTTCCGCTTTTAATATCAATTACTTCATATATATATATCAATGCGTTACGAATGGGTTTTTTCATATTTTTTCCGGCTGCAGCAACCCCAGCCGCATAATCTGCTCGTAACGGCACATATTATAAACAAGGTTGACCATTCTTGTTATAGTTGCTGCCATGTATAAAATTCTAATCCGTAACTTACTTCACAACCACTTTCTTTACTGCGCCGCCGCTGTCGCACGACGGGGAAATATTTTTATACAAAATTGCGTTACGCAGATTTGTATAATGAAAAAAAGTTTGTGACTAACGGAGTCAAACTCAACTGCGGAAACAGGGGTAAAAACATCGGTTTCCGCACCTGAGTTGCATGTTTTTGCCGCAAATTGGCAAACTCGACTGCGGAAAGTGAAAAAAAAATCGTGTTTCCGCACCTGAGTTTGTTTTTTTCATCAGGCATGGAATCCGTGTCCGGATTTTGAGTAAATTTGCAAAATATTTCAGAATTATATGAAGAGACTGGTTATATGTGTTTGGAGACAATGTCACAGGAGCGGATTCTAAATTTTAACGGAACTTGGAGAAGCTACCAGCAGCGGATTCTAAACAACCTTGATTTCCATCTGCGGGACAAGAAGCTTCATATTGTTGCCGCCCCGGGTGCTGGAAAGACGACACTCGGCATTGAGGTGATAGCCAGACTTCAGCGTCCAACACTGATACTCTGTCCAACGAACACGATAAAAAACCAATGGAGGGAGCGCATCTGTTCCTCATTCCTTCAGGAAAAGGACTATGGCATTGTTTCCACCATTATAAGGAAGCCGGGATACGTGACCGTGACAACCTATCAGGCACTTTTGGCCGCTTTCTGCGGGCGTGTCGAGGAGGAAGAGTCTCCCGTTTCGGAGGAAAATGGGGAAATTGAACCGGACGACACCGATAGCGATTCCATAACCTCTTCCGTAAGATTCAAACAGGAAAAGGCCGATGAAATCATTGGAATCCTGAAAGCCGCCAATGTCTCGCTGCTCTGTTTTGACGAGGCCCACCATCTGCGCAAAGAATGGTGGAAAGCGCTGACATATTTAAACGAACAGCTTAAGCCTGAACAGACATTAGCTCTGACGGCCACGCCTCCATACGATGCGGATTATGGCGAATGGAAAAGGTATCAGGAACTCTGCGGCGAAATAGACGAAGTGATTTCCATACCCGAACTGGTAAAGAACGGGGATTTGTGTCCTCATCAGGACTATATCTTCATCTCGTTCTTGAAGCAGAACGAAAAGGAACTTATAGGCAAGCATAACCGGCACGTAAGGGACTTTGTGGAGATGCTGCGGAATGATTCGGAGCTGTTGGAATGCCTGTCAAAAATGAAATTCTTTGAGGCGGATGACACCGATGTGGAAACGATTTTTGAACAACCCGAGTTTTATGTTTCCATTGCGTCCCTGCTGAAATCCAAAGGGTATCAGATTTCACGGAGGTTTCTGGAACTATTCGATGCCGGACAGTCGGATCTGCCGGGATTTGACCTTAAAAGGGCCTCGGTGTTCATCAAAGGTTTTCTGGAAAGCGAGGCCGATTATTTCAAACCTCTTGAGCAGAAGAAACACGAGTATTTCGAGCTTGCCAAAAGGTTGGGGCTTGTCGCCAACAAAAAGATTGTTTTGGACGAAAGTGTCAAAATCCGCAGAATGATTGCCGGGAGTCTCGGCAAACTTGATTCAATTGTCCAGATTGTAAAACAGGAATCATCGCAATTGAAAGAGCGGTTGCGCATGGTCATTCTGGCCGACTACATCAGAATGGACGATACTGCCTGCCAAAGTATAGGCGTAGTGCCGATTTGGAGAAAACTGAAAGAGAGTGTGGAAGGGAATGTGTCTGTCGGTTTGTTGTGCGGTTCCCTTATACTGCTTCCGGAAAGCACCATCGGCAAACTGTACAGGTTGTTATCAGACAACAATATTGGCACGGATTCCGTAAAAATTGGCCGTTTTGGTGAGGATAGGAATCACATCCGAATCACACCCAAGGATAATCTCAGGAATGATATCGTGAGAATTATCACAGAAATGTTCTGTGCCGGCGACCTGACAGTGCTGATCGGCACGCAGGCGTTGCTCGGAGAAGGCTGGGATGCTCCTGCCATCAATTCGCTGATACTATCCAGTACGGTGACTTCCTACATGCTTTCCAATCAGATGCGGGGACGTGCTATCCGTATCGACAAGAACAATCCCGACAAAGTGTCGAATATCTGGCACCTTGCCACCGTTGACGTTCCTGACAAGAATGATTATCCGATATTTGGGATTGTTTCTGACATTGACATTGAAAATCTCCGTTTATACACATACGACCTTGACCAGCTGGAAACCAGATTCAAAGGATTCGAGGCTCCCTCCTATTATGGCAAACATGAAATCGAGTCGGGCATAGAGAGAATCATGGGCTCTCCCAACGCAATGCCTCTGCCGGAAGCGGCCAGACTGAAGGAGAAACTGACAAGGATTAAAAACATCACCGCAATGCTTGCCTCCGACAGGGAGCAGATACGGCAATGGTGGAAGGAGGCACTGTACCTTGGATACAACCACAAGAACACAAGATTGTCAACGGGTGTCAAAGTGCCTAAAATGACCACAAAAACATTGCTATATACAGGTTACAAGTACATCATAATCACATTTTTGACAGCCGCTTTCTTCGCCTACTATTTACTTATGCAAACTTTCCCTCCTGTTTTTTCCACCATCCTCATGCTGTTGGTATCGGCAATATTCTTTGGCGTTATCGGCGTAAAATATCTCAGGACCGGAACAGTGGAGGGCGTTTTGAAGCAAATCGCCATTGCGCTTCTGGAAACGATGTCGTCCCAGGGAATCATCAAGTCGTCCGTCAAAAATGTAGGATTGCACGTTACTGAAGACAACGGCATGTTCTTCGTAAGCTGCTGTAATCTTCCTACTGAAGAGAACAACATGTTCATACAATCTTTGCAGGAATTGCTGGATCCAGTTGGCAATCCGCGCTATCTTCTTGTCAAACACAACAAATCCTTGGGGAAAACAAAGCAGACCGACTATTTCTCTGTTCCCGCAGTATTGTCGGCGAGGAGGAAAAGTGTGGATATGTTCAAAAAGTTGTGGGAGAAGTATATTGGCGAATGCGAAGTTGTCTATACCCGGAACCTTGATGGACGGAAAATGCTGCTGAAAGCCCGCAAGGATGCCTTTTCAGCATGGAAGCGCGAAAAATCAAAACGGCTTTCGAAATGGCAGTAGCAGGGAGATTCCACTTTTTTCCTGCCGAAAATGCAATAAACCCTCAAACAATAACGTTATAAACCAATAAAACCATATTGACCATGTTACAGAAAGGAACAAAAGCCCCATATTTTGAAGGGCATGACGAAAACGGGAACCTTGTCCGGCTGAGCGATTTCGCCGGAAAGAAACTTGTACTTTACTTCTATCCCAAGGACAGCACCCCGGGCTGCACCGCCGAGGCCTGCGACCTGCGCGACAACTACCAGCGTTTCCTCGCGTTGGGCTATCAGGTGCTTGGGGTAAGCAGGGACAGCGCCGCCTCGCACCAGCGGTTCATCGCCAAGTACAGCCTGCCGTTCCACCTCATCGCCGACACGGAGCTCACCATATTGAAGGCATACGAGGCCTGGGGTGAGAAAAAGATGTACGGCAAGGTGACCGAAGGGACGCTCCGCACCACCTACGTCATTGACGAGAATGGAATAATCATTGATGCCATCGGCAAGGTGGACACCAAGAACCATACGGCGCAGATTCTATAATCTTTGTTTTCAGAAATATCCGAATTCAATCTCATAAAACCCGTTTGAACATGAAACATATCACCTTTATCCTTGCCGCCTGCTGCCTGATGATGACGGCCTGTGCGCAGAAAAACAACAGAAACAGCAACATCCAAAACGACAACACTCAAAACAACAACGACATGAAAAAGACCTTAATCGTTTATTTCTCAGCCACCGGCAACACGAAGGCCGCCGCCGAAAAACTTGCCCGCGAGTTCAATGCCGACCTCTACGAGATCACGCCTGAAACTCCCTATACCGCCGCCGACCTCGACTGGCGCGACAAGAACTCCCGCTCCACCGTGGAGATGAAGGACAAGAGTTCCCGTCCCGCCATCAAGGGAGTTTGTGGGAACATCGCCCAATACGACACTGTCTGGATCGGTTTCCCTGTGTGGTGGTACACCGCACCCACTATTGTCAACACCTTCATCGAGGCGCACGACCTCAGCGGAAAGGTGCTCAATGTGTTCGCCACCAGCGGCGGCAGCGGCGTGGAAGGCTCCGCCTCCGACCTGAAAAAGGCCTACCTGCAATACACCTGGGGCGAAAGCAGGCTGATGAATTAGAACATCACAATAAATAGATTAAAATCCCTTTGTTATTATTAAACAATAGAGAAAACTATTTAATAAGCACCAAACTTCAAAAACACGACAAAAATAATGGAAATTCTGCACGGCATTTTTTCCATTATATTGGGTGTGGTGGGATTCAGCAGCCTTTGGTCGATACTGGAACTTGTAAAACAACGCAAGCGTGTGGAAAAGGGCTGGTTCCCGAAAGGACCGGGACACCATAAGAAACAAAAAAATAACAAGGACGCTGTCAAATAGTATATGCACAAAGTAGCGAGAAAGAATAGGAAAAGAATTATCATCACGGCACTTGCGAGTGTGGCTGTTTTGCTCCTTTTGGCTTCGACCTATCGCTTGGCATGTGGCATAGGTCTTAAAAAAGCCTATTCCAAAAACGGCATTACCATATATGCCGATGGCGTTGGTCATAAAGAGGAGGCTAAGCAAATGACAGAAACTCTTAGAGTTCAATTATCGGAGGTTGACAGCGAGTATTCTCCAAATATTTCTGTCTATTTATGCCGAACAATGGCCGAGTTTCATATTAAGGCTATTGCGATTGGCAAACCTCTTGCTTTATCGCGAACAGGTCTGAAGGCAACCTTTTTCCGACCGTGCGACTGGGCGAAAAATTCTATAGAACCACGAAAAACGGAACTTTTGTCACGCAGTCTTTCCTCGGTTTTATTGCACGAAGCTCTTCATCATTATGAACGGGAAAAACTTGGTGCGGTTCGCTTTTTCATCAAAATGCGTACAGAGAATTGGAAGATTGAGGGGTTTTGCGAATATCATTCCACCTCGTCTTCGTTTCCGATAGACAAAGGATTGCGTATTTTTTCCGGAGAGGACAACTATGATTTTGTGACAAGCAATGAAATAAAACCGGAATATTTCTATTTCGTGTCGCGACTACGAACCGACTATCTCCTCAATTTCAAAAAAGTCAATGAAAACGATTATTGGTCAACAAAGTATGATGAAGATCAATTGGATGATGAAATCAGACAGGCATTAAAGGAAAAGAGATACGCTTTCACTGTGCAATGATATAATCCCAAAATAAGATTAACCCAAAATTAGAAAGAGAATAGACACACATCTCCGAAATACAATAAAACACACATCATAGCTTTATTATTGATGAATATTTAAAGATTTATGAAATGAAGAAAACTTTGATACTATGCGTAGTTCTCCTTACACTTTCTGCCTGCACGAGAATAAAAAATAAAGTTGAAAGCGTGATAACAAACTGTGCAATAACAGAATGCCATATCGGTTCTCTTTATTCTGACTTGAAAGGGAAAGACTGCGATGGAATAAAAATTGACGATGTGATTTTCTATAACTATTGTTTTCGATACAAAGCCATACCTGCCGAAGTCGAAAATGCATTAATGGCAAAGACGTGTTCCTATGTTGAGATTGTTCCCGACTCTGTTCTTGTCTCATGCGACAAAGAATATATACTCAACAATATTCAACTGCCATCCGAAGAAACATACCCTGAATATGTGGAGTGGCGTTGGTGCGAACATCCCGATAGTCTTGAATTCTATAAATGCACAAGAACACCGCTACAACATCTTCTTGTATTTGATAAGGTAACAGGACAAGTATACCATTTCATTAATGAATTTCGTGAATAATTTGAATCTCAATAAAAGTGAAAGATAGCTTTTTTATAAAATGGGGATTTCCCGCCTTGTTATTGTTGGTAGCAGTTGGTGTATTGGTTTGGTCGGTTGTTGATGTACAAGATACCTATCTGACATGGATGCTAGAGGCTTTACCCGCCATTCTTTGGGTAATGGTGTTGGTGCTGACATGTAAGCGTTTCCGCTTTCCAAACTGGATGTATGTGATAATGTTGCTCCATATTATTGTAATGCTGGTAGGTGCACATTATTCATATGCTGAAGTGCCATTGGGTTACCGAATGCAGGATTGGTTTGGTTTTACCCGCAACAATTACGACAAAATAGGGCATTTTATGCAAGGTTTTACCCCAACGCTAATAGCAGTGGAGATTCTTAGCAGAAAAACAACATTGAAATCATATGGTTGGATAACTTTTCTCTCATTCAGCGTCGCCATGATGATTTCGGCTGTCTATGAAATCATAGAATGGTTGGCTTCCCTGTCTAATCCTACGGATACGGAGGCCTTTCTCGGCACACAAGGCTATATATGGGATACACAATCGGATATGTTCTGCTGCCTTGTCGGTTCGTTGTGTGCCTTGATGATAATACTTGCCATCAAATGCTTTTCTTTCAAAGAAAAAATATCATGATTATCAAAAATGAACATCTGCAACCGATTATCGACAAGCTCCGCAAATTTACGGGATTCCATGGCTGCAAGGAACTGGGAAACCATTTCCAATACATCAAGCAGGAAGGGCTGGGAAAAGCGGGTGAATGAAAAAAATAAAAAAAACGGGCATTTGATTCAAAAAAGTGTTACTTTTGCAGCTGAAAATATTTAAATGTATTACAAATGGAAACAATTGTGAGAAAGAACACTTCGTTCCGCCTGCGGACAGACCTTTTGGACATCTTGAAGCAGAATGCCGCCAAAGTGAACAGGACGCTTAACAACTATGTGGAATGTGTGCTGCTTGATGCGGTATGTGATGAACCCAATGCTGTGACAAAGGCGGCCATTGCCGAAGCCATGTCAGGACGCAACCCAAATAAAGTTTATGGAAATGTGGACGAACTGTTTAACGATTTGAATGCGGCGGAATGAAAAAACTACAACCCACTACCCAATTCAGGAAAGATTTCAAGCGAATAAAAAACGACCCTGAAAAAATCGCACTGCTTAAAAGTGTTCTTTTACTGCTGCAAAATGGCAAACCTGTCCCGGCAGAGCTGTTTCCCCATAAGCTTCATGGAAAATTCAAAAACTGTATGGAGTGTCATATCCAGGGTGATTTTTTGCTGATATGGTATGACAAAAAAAATGACATCATCCAACTGGTCAGATTGGGCAGTCACAGGGAACTGTTTGAAAAATAAATTCACCGGGCTTCATGGCTGCAAGGAACTGGGGAACCATTTCCAATACATCAAGCAGGAGGATTTTATGAAAAAAGCATGACGGGTACACAATAAAACAGAAATATATGAGATAAGACTTTCTCAAAGAGTGAATGTGGATTTATTGTCAATATTTTAATTGATTTTCCATAATAATGGTGTGTCTTCAATATTTCTCTCTTCTCCTTTAAAAAATAGCGTCCACATAGGTTCATCCGGAAAATCATTCAGTTGCAGCCAGCATTCATTTTCAAGGGATTTTAATGTGGTGTACCTTCTGCTTTCTCCATCTGCCGGATTCCAAACGAGCGGCTTCCATAACAATCTGTCTATCTTTCTAAAACCGGCTATCATCCGTTTATTTTTTTTACCTCTTCATTCACAATATTCCAAATCGCCAAAATAAAGGGCTTCCACGGGAAAGCTCAGATTGGCGTAAAAATAACGCTTCCGCTGAAAAAATATTGTGGGAGGGTTCAAAAAAATGTGGGGAGGCACAATATAACAGCAATCGGAGCGTTATATTTGCATAGAGTTAGGTCATGAGGCAAGAGGATTTTGACGAATATATCAGGCAGGTTGAGCCTGTTCAGCAGGAAAAAGCCCGTAACTGGCAGACCGCCATAGGTTTGCAGGCGGTGGACGGTTTGCGGGTTTCTGACTATCTCAAGCATACGGCCCAACGACACATTGAAGGAGAAATTTCCACTGATGATGTAAGGCGTCTCATCAAGGAATATTATCAGACTAAAACCAAACGTGAGCCGGATGATGACGAACGTCATGAGGCAGACACAGTCTCAAACAACATCCAGGAGATTCTCTCAGCCGCCACAATTGATTTTACAACTAGAGGGTATGTTTCATTGCACCGTAAGATTTTTGAAGGTGTCATGAAACATGCCGGTGAACTGCGCAAATACAACATCACTAAAAAAGAGTGGGTGTTGGAAGGTGACACGGTGCGTTATTTGAACTGGGAAGATTTGCACCGTGCATTGGACTATGACATTGCTCAAGAACGGGCTTTCAGTTACAAGGGGCTTTCTCATAACGAGCTTATCAGACATATTACCCGATTTGTCTCCGGCCTTTGGCAGATACACGCCTTCGGAGAAGGTAACACGCGTACTACGGCGGTGTTTACCATACTTTATCTGCGTCACATCGGCTTTGGGGTGAACAACGATATGTTCGCACTGCATTCATGGTATTTCCGCAATGCGCTGGTTCGCGCCAATTACAAAAATGCTGTGAAAGGCATTGACTATTCTCCTGTATTTCTGGAGCGTTTCTTTCGCAACCTACTGCTTGGCGAACAGTGGGATTTGCGCAACCGCTACCTGCATATCCATCCTACTGAAAAATGGAGCGTTCAGCCCAATCTGTCCTTACCCGAACAAGTACCCGAACAGGTACCCGAACAAGTACCCGAACAAGTAAAAGATTTATTGCATACAAATAATCCTTTAATTGTGGAACTAATACAAAAAATAGGTTGTGAAGAATTGTCTGTCTCCCAGTTGATGGCTAAAAGCGGCTTAAAACACAGGCCAAACTTCATTGAATATCACCTTAACCCTGCCATCACCGACGGATATGTCCGTCTGCTATATCCACAATCCCCAAACCATCCCCGCCAGAAGTATCTGTTGACAGTGAAGGGGCTGGCTCTATATAATGAATTGAAAAAGTAAGCATTATTCAGTACAATCAATCATAATAACGTAAAAACACACACATGAGAAAAGTCATTATCACCTTTGCGCTTGCATTCATTGCAGTTTCCATCTTTGCCCAGAACAAGGAGGTTCCGGCCGGATTACGGATGGAGGTGGCGGAAGCCGAAATCAACGACGAATACAAAAGCTCAATCTTCACCTATAAGGATGAGGACGGCACATTCGGCTACTATTTGGGCGTAAGCCATGTATATGAGCTGCTTAAAATGGTCCGTGACGACATCACCGACATGTCCGTCGCCCATGTGGATGAGACCCTCATTTGGATGGGAGCAACGCCGGAGGAGGCCTTCGCCTTCACCGACACACTGCTTGCCCTTTTGGAGAAGGATCCGGGCACCACTGTCGAGTTCCCCTGCAGATTAGCCACCGGTGCCGAAAGGTTGGGCGCGAATGGCACGGCGACCTGCATTGTAGTCAAGCGTTTCCTGCAACGCAAACGCCTCTGTTTCCATTTTACGAGCGGAAACCGCACTGCCGAGGCCGATCTGAACAAATCTTCAATCAAGTCGCTCCGGCTGAGCTTCAAAGTGAACCATAAGCTGCGCCCGAACGGGTAAACCCGCTATTCCGGAAAATGGTACTGGCCCTTCCCTTTGGAGGCCTTGCCGAACTGTATGGCATGCTGCGGACAATAGTGGTAGCATGCGTCGCAATTGGTGCAGTGTCCGTTCCATTTCGGGCGGCCGTTTTCCAAGGTAATGTTCTGTAGCGGACATACCTTCACGCATTTGCCGCAGGAAATGCAGCTGCCGGTGCTGAAAAACGGCTCGTCGGAGACCCATTTGTGGAAACTCTTCCCAATCACATTGGTCTTGAACTTCGGGAACATGCCGCGTTTCAGCTCCATCACCGGTTTTTTGTCCCTAATCCCTTGAATGACTTCGGGAAGATGCGCCTTTGCCGTTTCTATTTTACGCTGTGATATCTCCGGCTTGTCAATACCCATGAATGACATGTTGATGTAGGTGTTGGGCATCACAAAGCAGTAGCAGGCGTGCATGGGGAGCCCGGCCTCCTGCAGCTGTCCGGCAAACACGCGGTCGGCATAGCCTCCGTTATCCCCGCAGGTGACCGCCATCCATACGTATGAGGGCTGCCGGTCGAAATGCAGTTTTTTCACGTAATCCGCCACTAACTGCGGCGGGCACCATGAATAAATCGGGAACACGAAGCCAACGCGCCCATCCTTCGCTAAGGAATAGTCATAATCGCCGTTACGCTCCGCCTCTGGAATGAACACTAACCTCTCGTCCAACGCTTCTGAGATGCTTTTTGCAATAAAGCGGCTGTTGCCGCAACCTGAAAAGTAGAAAATCATGATTATACAATATTTTAAATAATTAGTGGTCAGATTCTTCCAAGGCTTCGATGTAGAAGCTGAACGGGCGGAAACCGTCGTTGCAGCTGATCATTGCGCTCATTGGGTTGCGCATCCAGCCGTCGTAGAAGTTGCCTTCACCCCGTGCCAGCGATTCCACGAATTCGCGCATGGATCCCCATGCCGAGGGGCACAACCCTTCCGGGCACATTCCGTCAATGGAGAGCCATTGCTGCCCCTCCCTCACATCGCAGGTGTGTTCGATAGGGTTTTCGTATTTTGCCGTCAGGTCATGGTAAACTGTCTGACGGACTGCGGTGATGCGTACTTTCTTCATGTTATGTTTCTGTCTTGTCGTTTGTTGTAGCTTTATTTTTTAGGCAAAGAGTTGTTTACCCCGTAACCGAACAGCGCGAAATCGCCGCGCAGCGGGTCGTCTGGGAAGATTTTGGCCAATGATTCTGTAAGTTTTATGGCGGCGCTCATCGTGGCGTTGCGGCTGTTGAGCAGGCCGAGTCGCATGGCTTCGGCCAAAACATGTGTGTCAAGCGGCATGATCAGTGTGCGGCGGTCGATAAAGTCCGCCCACAGGCCAAGGTCAACGGGGGAGTTGTCGCGCACCATCCAGCGCAGGAACATGCAGACGCGTTTGCAGGCCGACTGCGTGTCCTTCGGCACCACCACGCTGACACCTTTACCGCCGAAATAGCCGCAAATCGCCTTCACCGCGCCGAAGCCGTCGGAGGCGTTCTGCCGGACATAGTCGCCAAGAGTCCTGTAGTCGGTGAGCAGCTGCCGGTAGGCGGTCAGGAAACGGCACATGGTGGCGTTTGTGTAAAGGCGGTAGAAACAGTGCCCGTCATCCGGACAAAACATTTTCCCGTAGCCTCCGTTTCGCACCCATTCGTAGGGCTTCCCTTCCGAGCTGTCAAGCAGCTGCCGGATTTTTGGCATGAACTGTCTGCGGCTGCCGTAGCTCAGGCAGGAGGCGAGGAAGGCCATTGTCTCCTGATTCTCCCTGCCTTCAACCTGATGCATGAACCATGACGGATCCCCGTTGAGGAAATCCACAGTCTCGTATTGTTGCGCGTAGCGTATAAGCGTTTCGGTCATCTTATGTTGTTTATTGGAAATCAGCAATAATTATGGTCTATGACAACTGTCACCCGCATGTCGGGGGCAAGCGGCTGCAGTTCGCTGACAAGTGAGGCGGACAGGGCGGCATCGTTGTGGACGCTCATGTCTGGGACGACATCCACGGAAAACATTTTTTCCTTCTCCGAGCAGTAGAAACCGTGAATCTGAATGATTTCCTTATGCGCGGAGAGTTTTTCCATCACTTTTGACTGCAATTCCGTGCGCTGGTTTTCGCCGGTGGAGATGGCATAGATGCCTATCGACATGATTATGCCATGTTTTTCGTACATCTGCATGGAAATTTTACGGGACAGGCCATGTATGTCGTAGGCGGATAATGTGTCGTAAACATTTATGTGGAGCGAACCGATCATCACTTCCGGGCCGTAGTTGTGCAATATCAGGTCGAAAACGCCGTGGACTCCCTCAATTGCGCTTACCTCTTCCTTTATCTGTCTTGTCAGTTCTGCGGGAACCCTTGCGCCGAGCAGCTCGTTCACGGGCGAAGCCAGCATCTCAATACCCGCCTTGATGATAACTGCGGAAATCAGCGTGCTGAGAATGCCGTCAAGCGACACGTTCCATATCAGCATTATGCCGGCCGAAATCAACGTTGTGAGTGTGATGGCCGCATCAAACAGCGCGTCGGAGCCGGAGGCGGTCAGCGCGTCGCTTTTCAGCTGTTTGCCCTTGCGCTTCACATATTCTCCCAATATCAGTTTGACCGCAATCGCCACAATGATGACAATAAGCGTGGTGGCGCTATAGGTGGGGATGACAGGTTCAAAAATCTTTTTCACCGATTCGATGAGTGATGTGATACCTGCCGAAAGTACTATTACTGCAATGATGATTGCGCTGAAATATTCAATCCGCCCGTGGCCGAAGGGATGCTTGTTGTCGGCGGGCCGCTGCGACAGCTTGGCTCCGACAATTGTGATGACGCTTGACAGCGCGTCGCTCAGGTTGTTCACGGCATCCATAACGATGGCCACACTGTTGGCGATGATTCCTACAATGGCTTTAAAAGCAGCCAACAGCACATTGGCGATAATGCCAATGACACTTGTTCTGATTATTTGCGAATTACGATCCATGATGTCTATTTTTTCTTACCGCTTTTACGTGCAAACTCTGCCTTGGCCTTTTCCACCTGTTTGCGGAATGCCTCGCTGTTCTGCAGGGCCGCGTAGCCTATGCTGGCCGCCACCCGGCTGGCATCCACGTCGCTTTGCCAGTGCGCACCCTCTATGACGCGGCTCTCGCCGTACATCCATCCTCGTGCGAAGATGGTGTCGGCACGGGCCGGATTGATTTCCGCCAACAGCAGTGCCGCCATCCAGCCTCGGGCCGTATGTCCTGACGGATAGCTTCCTTCTCCGCGCAGATCCGCCTCGGTTTCAGGGGAGAGCAGATGCTCTTCGTACATCTCGAACGGACGTGTGCGGTGATAGTACTTTTTTGGTGCCACACGCATCTGGTCAGTGGTGACAAGGCTGGTTTCCAAAAGTTTCCATATTTCAGGTGTCTCCGTTTTGGAGATGGTCATGCCGAACGGGACGTTGAACTCCGCCAGCAGCGCCTCGTATGACCATACGGCGTCGCGCTTGGCGATGGCGGCGCGTTCGGGGTTCAGACGCTGTGTCTTTCCCCATTGGTAGCGCAGCACGTCGTATGCGAACTCAGGGCTGTTGCTGGAGGGCGGAGGTGGCAGGCACTTTATCAGGTTTGGCAGTTCGCTGACGCTCAAATAGGGGATGACGCTGTCGCGTTGCGCAAAGGAGCTCATCACCGTAACGGCCACCGCTGTGACCAAAAGCATAAATCTTTTCATGATGGTTTGGGTGTTTAATTTTTTTGTAATGTCTTTAATAACCACTTGTATTACCCCTTCTTCCTCTGGAAGTTGGTATAATATGAATTGATTTTCGTTGGTAGGTGTTGTGTTGGTGTTTGTCATATTGTTCCAGAATAGCTTTTATTACACTTCGATCTTATTTGTTGGGCAGTTTGATGTTTTGTCCATCCAGTACTGAAATGCACCTCGGGAATTTGTGACAATTGAATTGGCACAAATTGAAAAGGTTGATTTTGTGCTGTTTCAAATGGCACAATTCTATAATTTAATGTGGAAACGACCTCTTTATTTGTCTTTTTTATCTCTTTGGTCATAAAACATTGTTATCTTTATTTGATGTCATATCGTTTGTTTGTCATTTATTCCCTCATTTATTCCCTCACTTGCCTTGCACAAATCGCTTAATCGTGACATGATGTATTGATTTTATATGTTTTTTGTGTCAGGCATTTGTTGTATTACTTTTCCTTGCAACAGCTTTCCGTTCGCATGTTTGCTGCGTTTTTTGCCATCGCTTCCCCAGGTTCCCCATTGTTTGAAAAAAAACGAAGCCCCTTGCTGCTCGACTTGTTCTTTGATACTGACTACCCATTCAGGTTTCATCGGTCGTGCAAAAGGTCCGCTTTCGCCGCCTACAATCACCCAGTCTATGCCATCAAGGTTCAAGGTGCCCAAATCCTCAATTAGGGGTTCGCAGGAGAGAAATTTAACCGTGGCATCAAATGACCTCAAATCGTCAATCCTTTTTTTAGAATCCCTGCATTCCACAGTCGCTCCTAACCAGACATTATTTGGTATTTTCCTCGATTTGAAATATTCCGCCATTCTCTCCGAACGTTTGGTCAAAATCTGATAGCGGTGCTGTGGTGTCTGTTCTATTGTTTGCAAAATCTTATCCACAAATTCAAACGGGACCTTCTCGTGAAAGATGTCACTCATGGAACACACGAAGATGTTGTGCGATTTCTTCCATTGGAGAGGTTCGTACAGATCGTCCTCATGCAGTGTCAGCTCAAAGCCGTTGCGGTATTTTTCAAGTCGCATGGCCTTCAGCCTCCGCGACATCACTTCCGCATAGCAGTGTGCGCAACCAGCTGACTTTTTGGTGCATCCCGTTATGGGATTCCAAGTCTTGTCCGTCCATTCAATTATTGTTGTTTTCATTTTATTTCTTTTTTTTCTCAATTATTTCATTGGCGATTTTTACCGCTGATTGATTGTTGGATGCACAGGCAAAATGAAAAATAGGAGTGTGCCTCGTGTTGTATAAAACCAATGGTTGCGGGGTGACAAACTCCGATGTTTTCCTGTTGGTAGTCATGGTGTTTCAATCATTTATTCTAATTGTTTCCTATACACATCATCCAAAGTATGTCCATCTTTATCTTTCCAATCGGTCCAGCCATTGGAAGGACGGCCTAAAACAAACATTGATGCGGTGCTAGGACTTGGGAAAGTTTTGTCTGTTTCCAATTCCAACTTGTCGCCATTGGATATAGTGTAATCTTTGAGAAGGTTTGCACGTTTCTCTTTCCAATCGAGCGAAGGGACAGATGTTTTGGCAACAATGCTTCCTTTTAATACGGTAAAACCATTGGCATCATAGAAACCTCTGGCATCACAACCACGCCCCTTTGTGTAGAAAAGATGCTCTTCTTTAGGTATGGCTACATCAAAAATATTGCAGCCAACAAAAGATGTGAGGAATTTAACATCTTCAAAGAAAGCGTCCATATCGTCCTTCCTGAATTCTGGAAGATTGGGAGCCTTGGGTGACTGTTTGTTCTCATTTAGAACAAACGTATTTGAGGTTTTCGCTTCTGTGATAGCACGATATTCCAAATACTGTACGTCAGCCTTTGTCATAGCAGCATCTTTCGAGATAAACAGCAGTGCCTTTTGCCAAAACTCTTTCTTACTGTCGTGGTCTTTCACTCGCTCGCGGAAATTCTCTGTCTCACCGATGTATGCCTTTGGCTTTGTGGTCTCATCCTCGCCCAACAGAATATAAAATGCCGGGGTCTGCAATTCCTGTCGCTCATTCAGAATCGAGAGGTTGGAACGAGGAATCACATACATCTGGCAAATCTTATTGCTGATGAACACGTATTGGGTGCCTTTCGGGTCACCGTCTATCAAATAGGTTGTTATTGTTTTGCCCATAATATGTTCTTTATGTTTTTTTTCAACCTTTAATTTGAGTTTTACACTCCATAATTTTGACTCTATATCTCCTCCAACCCCAACTCCTTCAAAAACACATTGAGTTTGCCTCGTGATTCCTCAATTTTTGCATCCGTTTCATGCAGTTGCTTGGTAACGACTTCAAGGTCAATCTGTTCTTCTTCCTTCGACAGGTTGACATAGCGTGTGATATTGAGGTTGTAGTCGTTTTCCTTGATTTCCGCCAATGAAACCAAGCGAGAGAAACGCGGTTCCTCTTTGCGGAATTGATAAGTTTCCACAATCTTATCCACATTCTTGACTCGAAGGTAGTTCTGGCGTTTGCCTTTCTCGTAATGCTCCTCTCCGCTAGCATTGATGAACAGAATCTTGTCGTTCTTGCGGCATTTCTTCAACACAAGGATGCACACCGGAATGCCGGTGGAATAGAACAAGTTGGCAGGCAGGCCAATGACGGCATCGATGTTGTCGTCTTCAAGCAGTTTCTTGCGGATGACTTCTTCCTTGCCGCCACGGAACAACACGCCGTGAGGCAGTATGATGGCCATCGTGCCGTTGTCGCTCAAGAAGTGGAAACCATGCAACAAGAAAGCAAAATCGGCGGCGGACTTGGGTGCCACTCCATAGCGATTGAAACGGAAATCTTTGGCGGTTTCTTCCGTCGGATCCCAGCGCAGACTGAAAGGTGGATTGGCAACCACTGCGTCAAACTGCATCTTCTTGGCGGGATTCTGCTCGTTGAGAATGTCCCAATCATTGGCAAGCGAATCACCGTGGTGGATTTCAAATTCTGTGTCCTTCACACCATGCAGCAGCATGTTCATTCGGGCAAGGTTGTAGGTAGTGATGTTTTTCTCTTGACCGTAAATCTTGCCGATAGCATGGTCTTTCATTTCTCGGCGCACATTCAGCAGCAACGAGCCCGAACCGCAAGCAAAGTCGAGCACTTTATCAATGCGTTTCTTTTTGCCCGTTGTGGGGTCTTGACAGTCGAGGGTGACGATACGAGAAAGGATAGTTGAAATCATTTGCGGTGTGTAGAACTCACCTGCTTTTTGCCCCGAACCTGCCGCAAACTGACCTATCAAGTATTCGTAGGCATCACCCAGATCATCGGAGTCCGAAGGGGTCTCTGCAAGGCCGTCGGCAATGGTCTTGATGACCTTGCACAAAAGTGCATTGCGTTCGGTGTAGTTCTTGCCCAACTTCTCCGAATTCAGGTTGATTTCAGAGAACAACCCCTTGAACGAACTTTCAAACGACTCATTTTCAATATATTTGAAACCGTCTTGCAACGTTTGAAGCAAATCATTGCTTTGTGTGCGGGCAAGTTCCACAACGTTGTCCCAAAGATATTGAGGCTCAATAACATAATGAATCTTGCGCCGCATTTGTCGTTCAAACAACAGCGTATCGTTGGGATTTTCTTTATACCATACTTGCAAGGCTGTATAATCCGAGCCCAGTTCCTTTTGTGCTGATTTTATATAATTATCCGACAGGTATTTCCAGAAAAGGAATGACAACATATAATCGCGGAAATCATCCGCCATCATTGCACCGCGCAGGTTGTTGGCGATGTTCCAAAGGGTCTTACCGAGTTCTTGTTGGTTATTTTGTGTCATATTTTATTGCATTCTTTTATAATCAAAATGATACTTTTCGATAATTCTATTAAACACATCTATTAACAGGTTCTTATTATCAGGAACCATGATATCGGATTGCGGGAAATACACATTCCTATGAGTTAAAGCATTGTCTTCAAGAGCTATTCTATCTGCCTCTTCTTTACTATATCCAATTTGTTCCAACACAAAACCAATCCTTCCGACACCTAAAAACGAAGAAATATTCTCCAAAATCTGTCTCAAAATTGCCATATGATAGACCTCAATTCCATTCTCCGAACTATCATCTGCATCATCTTGAATAGCTTTGTCCAAAACCTGTAACATTCTCAAATGATAAAGCCAAACCGCCTTATCAGCAAAACTAACAAACGAGTAGTCACCATTATCTAATGATAATCCCCTGAGTTGATATTTATTATTCCCTTTATTCCCTCTGAAATGATTACTTGGATCCGTTAGCCAATTGCCAAGAATTGTTGCAAATCCGATATGGTGAGTCGTGATAATAATCTTTCGAGTTTCGTAATGCTTCTTGATAAGTTCAAACAAAGTGAATGCCGTCACAAATATATTATGATCGTCAAGGCTTGAAACAGGATCGTCAATAAAAATATACTGATTTTGTTTGTCCGCCCATCCTTCCGAATCAATCAAAGCCAAGAAAAAACACCAAACAAAGATTCTTTCCTCTCCCCTAGATAGTTTTATGCTTTTTTCATCTTTGTCATCCAAATGAAATGAAATAAACTCAATACCCTTTGACGGGTCATCCTCATACGAATGGAAAACAAAATCATATTTTGGGTTATATGGTTTTAGTTTTAGCCTTACATCATCTTCATAAATCAATGAATGGGACTCATTCAGACTACTTGGGACTATACGCAACTTGATATTTTCCTCTGAATGTTCAATGTCATTATCCCAGACGAACAAGTCTTCACTATAGGCATTATAGTAAACTCCAGTTTGCTTTCTTTTTCCATTTTCATCAGGCTGTTGTTCTCTTGCATCTTCTTTGTATTGAATAGAAAGCCTTGTCTTTCCTGTGCCATTGAATGCATATATGAGAAATATGCTTTCCTTCGCTTCTCTTATCTGTTTTGCTATTTCTATCAATTTCATGTCTCTTGAATTATTTTGAAGTTGGAAACAGTTGTTGCATCAATCCTTTTTTATATTGCCCCAATAGAGCAATCTTTTCCTTGTATGAATTTATCTTTTCATCCAATGTGGAAAGGCATGAGGCAATTTTCACCTGCTCTGGCAAAGATGGAATAAGTAATAATATGTTACGCATATTTTGTTGGTTTATTTTTGGTGGTATTCCCTTAACCAGAGATTGCACATCAACTTTTGAAAGAACATAAAATACATATTTGAGATATGCAGCATTACAGTTTTCACTCATTACATGTGCATGATTATTAACCCAAATCCGCCCTTCTGCCCAGTGTAATACTGGTGTGCCATCTTTGTTAATGACACTCCCATCTTCACCCATTAGTAAAAAAGAACCATCAAAAATATAATCAGAAACATAATCCTGAATACCATTAGCTCCATAATACGGATATTTTCCTCTCATACGCTCATTCTTTGCCACAGGCTTGCGCTGAGAATCTAAAACATTAACTATCTCTCCCAACTTCTTTTCTTCCCATTCCCCATCCTTCTCAAACTCCTTAAAACGCAGTTCGGGCAGTTTTTTGCCTTTGGCGGGGAATAGTTTCTGCATCAAACCTTTCTTGTAGGCTTTCAGTTGTTCGAGTTTTCCGTTGGTGGTGGCAATCATTTCATCTGCCGCAGAAAGGCAAACTGCTATGTGCTGCTGCTCGGTAAGATGAGGAAAGAAAATTGGCAAAGAAGCAATGTCAGCACTATTAATTCCAGGCTGTCCGCTTCTTGTTGAAGTTACCTCAACCCATTTCTTATATGCACTTGTAAACAAATAATGAAATAAAAAGCCAGAATTCAATCGGGTTTCATTAGGTTTAACTCGTATCAAAAAACCTGCAAAAACTAGTGGGCCGTCTTCTTTTCTATATTTATATACTTTTCCAACACTTGCACCTGTTCTAGCAAACACTATATCACCATCTTGAAGGGAATTGTCTTTTGTTAAAACGGTGTCAACGGAAACTTTCCCTTCTTTAATAAAACGCCCATTATCAGAAATGTCAGTAATTCTCAAATATGTCGGCAAATTGTTAGAAAAAGGAACCGCGGGTGCATTTATTCCATAATCTGGTGTTTGTAATAAACAATCTCCCAATCGCTTCACTTCCCAATCCCCATCATTGGCGAAATCGGTGAAGCGAAGGGCGGGGATGTGCTTATATGTTCGTTCTTCGGCCATAATCAATGGATTCTTTCGTTAGAATTAGTAACAACTGGGGTTATAAAATGAGAAACGCCCCTCAAGTATGCTGCCAAAGGCGCGCCTGAGAGGCTTATTATCAATAAGTTTCTCAAATAAAACATTGCTTTTATTTGAAAGCACAAAGATACAATATATTTCAATACTCACATTCATTATTATGCTACTAAATGAAGTTTCTGTATGTTTTCGGGTTTATTACGTTCACTCCAATATATGATGTCTGTGTTTTTGCTCTGTAATGCACTAATGAACTCTTGTTTTATCTCTTTTTCCACATCATTAACCACAGCAAGGCTAAGCAACTGTTTCCCAGATGTTCTTTCTCGAACAGGCTTGATATCGTCCAAGCTAAAAAGGAAACTTGGAACATTGATTTTATTCAATGAATTGAACGATTTCAGCACCAATTCCTTTTCTCTGCTTGCAATCTGAAAGTCAAAAGTGAATTCTATACCCGTACTTCCCTTCGTGATAAACTGGGGCGTGTAAATAATGCCTTGATCATCAAGCAGCTGTTTTACATCTTCTTTAAATAACGATGATACTATGTGTTTCGCAGTAATTTCCATGTCTGAAATTTCTGATATGGCACAAATCAGATTGTGCTTTTTCTGTGGAAAATCAGCCTGTTTCGCACTAATACATAATTCATCGTTATGTAGCTCGACCCCGTAATTTAACAATATGTATTCCAACCATTCCTTCCTTTTTTGAGAACGGGTCACGTTCGCCCCCGATAAAGCCAGATTCTTTAATGTAACCCCATCGTCAGACAACAAAATAGTATCCCCCTGTAACCTCATGTATACTTCAATAGGATCGTTAAAAAGTCCCAAAAAGGGAGTGGACACTGCAATCCAACCCGATTGTCCATCAGATTTGGTAAATGTTTTTTCTCTTAACCAGTGATAATACTGACTAATACTGTCTTCAAACCAATCATTCATAACAACAAGGGATTAATAGTTATTTTTGTTTCAATTTTAATTATTTTGGCAAAATCCATAATAGCAGAAATCATCTGTTGATTCACATTCGTTTCTGTAATTTCTGTTGTGTCCATTTCGGAATCTGCTATCGGAACAGCCCAAGCCAAAGGTTTATACCCCTCAACATGATAATGCACATGACATTCATCGTATGAGAAAAACTTTCCTATATAAGGTCGGAATTTGTCGGGAAGGTTCTCCTTTGCGGCAAATGGATTTTGATGTGTCCCATAATAATCCACCCTAAGTAAACCTACGTTACTTTCATTTTCTTGATAGTGTAATGAAATCTTCAGGGCGTTTTTTGCACTTTGCGTAATCACCCATAAAAACGTGAATTCATCATCATCTTCGGAAACCAGTTCATAACGCAAGTTCAATGGAAACTCTTGGTTTATGGCAAGATTCTCCAAAACATTGTCATTCTGAAAGATTTTCTTCTTCAAATGAATCAAATAATCAGCTTGTTCGTTAGAAATCATCATTGATTAGATTATTATCATTAATATCATTCCTCATACGCCTTCAACCCCGAAATCTCTTGCCCAGGCACCAAGCGTTTCAGCAACGGCACAAGGTCGTTCATCAGTTCGGTTTCCTTGCGAGTGCGGTCGCGCCAACCCAAATCAAGGGGTTCAAGCAAGTCGTTCAATTTTTCGCCATCGAAAATCTTGCGATCTACAATGTCGTTCACAAAAGCCTGCAACGAGGCTACACTCAAACCATGTTTTTCAGCAATGGCCATCAATTCCTTGGCATATTTCTCCGTCTTGAAGACCTCGTATCCATCCTTGATTTCATCAACTGTTCGACCATTCACGCCATCGAGGCTGTCGATGTAGGCAATAATGTCCTCACGGTCGTCAAGGAGGTTGGCACTCGAACGAATCAAGTTGACCAATTCCTCTTTGGTCATCTTCCATTTAGCTGGCTGTCCCATACACTTGGAAATCAATTCTATGATATAGTCGTAGTCAATCATGGCCGAAGCAAACAAGACAAACTCAAAATCGAGTTCCTCTACCTCATTTGGAACGGATGCATCCGACTTTTCTCTTCGTGTTTTCAGTTCGCGGGCAATGTCGAGATACGCCCCACGGAAGGCCCGCAAGTCATCATCAGTGAAACCATACGATGCTTGCGGCTCTGCCACAAAACTCGGAGCGCTTTCCTCTTCAACTTCCACAAGGTCAGTATATTGGTCGAGTTGTGTCTTGAGTCGCTGCACTTCTTTGAAGCAAACGATGAAACCAGCCTTTGCATCGTCACCTTTCAGATTGAACACATCCTCCGCCTTAAAATCAAGATGATGAAGTGCCATGAAATTGCGCAAACCATTCACCGCATCAAGGTATTTCTTCCTGATAACCGAAGCAGGTTCCACCAACCAAATTTGTCTTGCCTCTTCCTTCTTCTCGCCAGAGAACAAGGCGATGGCAGTATCCACGGCCTCCTGTTGACCACGGAAGTCAAGAATGTTTCCGTAAGGCTTGCTATCGTTTAGGATACGATTGGTGCGCGAAAAGGCCTGCACCAAACTATGGTATTTCAAGTTCTTGTCCACATATAGTGTGTTCAGATACTTGGAATCAAAGCCCGTCAACAACATATCCACCACAATCGTGATGTCTATTTTGTTCTCGTGGGCATAGTCCTTATTACTGTATTGCTGGTTCTTGATACGCTGCTGCACATCCTGATAATACGCATCAAACTCGTTCACAGAATAATTAGTACCAAACTGCTTGTTATAATCAGCAATGAAGGTCATCAAGGCAGCCTTTTTCTTGTCGGGTTCCTGCTCGTTGTCTTTTTGTTCCTGTGGCAAATCTTCTTGAATCTGCTGGATGTCACGATTACCCTCGGCGGGCGGCGAGAACACGCAAGCAATGTTCAAAGGATCATAAGTATTATCCATCTCTAACTTTTGTGCTTGCATCTCCTTGAACAGATGGTAATACTCAATGGCCTCATTGATGGAACCCGTAGCAAGAATGGCGTTGAAACGCCCGTCGGCGGTGGCTGCACGATGCTTGGCCAAAATGGTACGCACAACCGCAGATTTCTTCACCGTCTCTCCCGCCATATCCGACTTTTCGGGTTTGAAGTAATCCACATGGAAACGCAGCACATTCCTGTCCTCAATGGCATTGGTGATAGTGTAGGCATGCAGTTCCTTTTGAAAGACATCTTTCGTAGTCTTGTATCTAGCCTCTTCACCAGTTCTTTGAGTATAGGTGGCATTCTCTTCAAAAATAGGAGTTCCCGTAAACCCAAACAACTGCGATTTCGGGAAAAACTCCTTAATGGCCTTATGGTTATCGCCAAATTGCGAACGATGGCACTCATCGAAGATAAATACCACCCGTTTGTCTCTCAACGGCATAAGCCTTTCCTGATAATTACGGCGGTTTTGTGGATCAAGGGCAATGCCCAACTTTTGAATGGTGGTCACAATAATCTTGTCGGCATAGTCCTCGGAAAGCATACGGCGGACAAGTGCATCCGTGTTGGTGTTTTCCTCCACGCAACCCTCTTGGAACTTGTTGAATTCCTCGCGCGTTTGCTTATCGAGGTCTTTACGGTCCACCACAAAAAGGCATTTCTCAATTTCAGGATTGTCCTTCAATAGCGTTGAAGCCTTGAACGAAGTGAGTGTTTTTCCGCTACCCGTGGTGTGCCAAATGTAGCCGTTGCCACGGTTCTCGTTGATGCAACTGACAATCGCCTTTACCGCATAGATCTGATATGGGCGCATCATCAGCACCTTCCGTTCACAAGCCACCAAAACCATATAGCGACTAATCATCTCGCCTAAGCGGCACTTTTGCAAGAAAGCATCCGAAAAAGCCTCCAAACCTGTTATCTTCTGGTTTTTCTCGTCAGCCCATTGATACACAGGCAGATATTTTTCCTCAGCATTGAAGTTGAAATGCTCCTTGTTATTATTGGCGAAATAATAGGTATTATGCTGATTGCTCACAATGAACATTTGCATGAAACACAGCAGCGAATTGGTGTAGCCGTTGCCGGCATCGTTCTTGTAGTCCACAATTTGCTGCATGGCGCGGCGCGGACTGACATCCAAAGTCTTCAACTCAATCTGCACGACTGGCAAACCGTTGATGAGCAAAATGACATCATAGCGCTGAAAACTGTTCCGTGTGTTCATGCGCAACTGGTGAATCACCTCGTAATCGTTCTTACACCAATCTTTGATGTTCACCAACATATACTGTAGCGGCGTTCCATCTTCACGCATGAAAGTATTGCGTTCACGCAATCGTTTCGAAGCGTTGAACACATCCGAATCCGTGATTTCCTCCAACAAACGGGCAAACTCATTATCGGTCAAATGACAACGATTCAAGGATTGGAACTTCTCCCGAAAATTCCGCTCAAGCGAATTCCTGTCATGAATGTCCTCGCGATAGACATATTTCAGATTTTCGCTTAAATATCTAATAAACTGGTCTTCTATTTGTTTTTCAAGAGCCATACCTTTCAAATTCTCTTTCTCAATTTGTATATTGCAGACACCAATTAATAATTTGCAAATTTCCGTAAAATATGATTACATATTCCATATACACCCAATTTTTTTTCCGAATGAAGAATAGAAAAAAAAGTTTTCCTTACCCCTTCAAACACCCCACCGGCACTACATTAATGAAATCGTCACCATTTATATCTGTTCATGTTCATCGTTTTTACGCCGCAAAAATAATCATTATTTCAATATGTTCGGCGATTTAGCGGAATTTCATTCGGCGATTTGGCGGAATTTCGTTCGGCGATTTGGCGGAATTTCGTTCGGCGATTTGGCGGAATTTTGTTCGGCGATTTGGCGGAAATCACTCTACAATCTTCAGCTCCTGCAGCAGGTTTTGGGCGTTGGCCATCTTGTCGATGATGAAGAGCAGGTAGCGCATGTCCATGCAGATGGTGCGCTGCACCTTGTGCTCGAAGGAGATGTCGCCGCTCATGGCCTCCCAGTTGCCGTCGAAGGCGAGGCCGATGAGGTTGCCTTCGGCATCAATGACGGGGCTGCCGGAGTTGCCGCCGGTGATGTCGTTGGTGGTGATGAAGTTTACCACGAGGTTGCCCTCCTTGTCGGCGTAGCGGCCGTAGTCCTTCTTCTCCCAAAGACTGATGAGATCCTTCGGCAGGTCAAACTCCCAGTCGCCGGGCTTGTACTTGGCCATCACGCCGTCCAGTGTGGTGAAGTGGCTGTAGGTGACACCGTCCGCAGGGTGGCAGTCCTGCACGCTGCCGTAGGTGAGCCGCATGGTGAAGTTGGCGTCGGGGTAGAAGTTGCGCTCCTTCTGCATCTCCATCAGTCCCTGCATGTAGAGCCTTTCGGCATGTCCGTTGTTGACCGTTTCCGACGCTTCATCCAGTGTGACGTATGATTTAACGATGTCATACATCAGTGCGAAGATGGGGTCTTTGTCCAGCGGTTTGGGGTTGTCAAGCCAGGCGTCCAGTTTGCTCTTGTCCACCAGCACCGACTTGTCGAAGGCTTTGTTCACGTATGCGGTGAAGTCGCCGTGCGCCTTGTCGCCAACCTTCCTGATGAGGGCGGGCAGCTGGTCGGGCTGTATATCCTTGTAGAAGAGATTCAGCAGAGCTATGGTCACGTCACGGTCCAACGCCTTGTTGTAATCCTTGAAGAATGCGTCAACTTCAGGTTTCATCTGTTTGGCGTATCCGGCAATCTGCTCATCGGTCAGGCTCTTTTGTCCGATGGCGTTGCTCAGCCGCAGGAATTTGTTGGCGAAGGCCACCGCCTCACCGCCACGCCAGCCGGCCTCGCGGTGGTAGATCAGCGCCTTGGTGTATTTGGACTGGTGCTCCCAATAGCGGTCCTGCTCCTCCAGAATGCCGTCGTATTTGGCTTTGCGTCCCTTATCGGCATTCACCCATTCGCGGAAGGCCTGCTCCTGCGCAAGCCGTTTCTCATACACCTTGTTGTTCTTCAATTGTTTCACCTGTCCGATGCTGTATTTCCAATAGTTGCTCACGCTGGCCTGTTTGGAGGCGTACTGGATAAATACGGCGGGGTCGGCATCCATGTGCTTGCGGTACTGCTCCAGTTTGGTGGTGCGGCAGGCGATGATGGCAGGTCCCTCCAGCTCCATCACATTTTTGACCGAGCCGGAGTGGGAGTAGCGGTCGGTGGAGCCGGGGTAGCCGAGAATCATGGTGTAGTCGCCGGGCTGCACCCCCTTGAGCGAGATGGGGAGGAAGTGCTTCGGCTTCATCGGGATGTTGTTCTTGCTGTATTCGGCGGGGGAGCCGTCCGGTGCGGTATATACGCGGAAAATGCAGAAGTCGCCCTTGTGGCGCGGCCAGGTCCAGTTGTCGGTGTCGGCGCCGTATTTGCCGATGCCCCATGGCGGGCAGGCCACTAAGCGGACATCCTTATAGACTTCATATTCAAACAGGATGAACTGGTTCCCGTGGTAGAAGGGGACAATCTCCACGCGCTTGCCGCCCTCTTTTCCGCGTTTTTCGATCAGCATCTTGCCGTTTTTCTGGATTGTTTTGGCACGTTCTTCCTCCGACATGTTGTCGGTGACCCCTTTAAGCACCGCTCCGGTCACATCCTCAATATAATTCAAGAATGAGACGGTCAGTCCCTTGTTCGGTAGCTCCTCGCCCTTGCTGCGGGCCCAGAATCCGGTCTGCAGGTAGTCGTGCTCTACTGATGAGTGCGCCTGAATCTGTCCGAGGCCGCAATGGTGGTTGGTGAGCAGCAGTCCCTCCGGGGAGATGAGTTCTCCGGTGCAGCCGTTGCCGAACTGCACGATGGCATCCTTCAGGCTGGGCTGGTTGAAACTGAAAATCTGCTCTGCGGTGAGCTTGCAGCCGAGCCGCTGCATCTCCGCAAGGTTCTGTCCGTTGATGAAATAGGGCTGCCACATCCCCTCATCGGCGCGGGCTGCCGTCACAAACATCGCGATGGCGATGCACAAAATGCTGGTTCTGATCTTCATAATGATGTTTTATAATTGTTTTTAATAAGTGTTTTTAACTATTTTTTTGATTATGCGGTTCTCTTTGCCGGACACTTGCAGGAAATAAATTCCATCGGCCAATCCTTGCATGGAGATTTGCATTTCGCTATCTGTGACGGGAATGCGCCGGATAAGACGGCCGGTGGCGTCGGTGAGCATGATTTCCACGGCTGTTTTCGGAATCCGGCTGACAGTGACCTGCCCATGACATGGGTTAGGGAAGAGCAGCAGTTCAGAATTGTTTTCCATCGCTTCCCTGACAGATGTCTCTTCACAATAAAGCGTATGTATGTCATAGTCGGGTTCGCCCCTGCCCAGCTGGCAGACATAGTTGCTCCCCATGTTGCATAGTGAGCCGTCCTCCTTCAGCAGACAGGTGTGGAATCCGTAAAGGCTGAATTCATACAGGAAGGATTTTGCCGCCTGGACATCCCTGCAATCTTTAACATCTTCAATCCGCGTCAGGGTGGAGGTGCTTTGTCCCTGTGTGGTAAACCCCAATTGGCCGTAAAGGTTGCCGCCCCATGCGTAGACCTCGCCTTTGTCATTGATGGCGTAGGCGCATATGCTGCCGCAACGGATCTTGGTCCAGTTGTGTGCCGTGCAGACTTGTGTCCAACCGTCCACATAGATGCTGTCGGTCAGTTCTCCCAGGCATCCGTAATAGTTGGAGCCGGAAGCCCAGAGTGTGCTGTCGTTGCGCAGGGCGATCATGAAATCCCATCCGACTGAGACATCCGTGAAGGTGGCGTTGGAATCTTCCGGAGCAGCCATTCGGAACGGTTGGTCCAATATCTCGTAATCTGCCCCGTCAAACACCAGTCCCCACAAATAGAGATGTCCGTTGGTGTCAATGGCAGCTGTGGCAAATCCTCCTGCGGAAACTTTCACCCAATGCGATTGTGTCCCCACCTTTGTAGGGGTGAAAAGACTTGTTGCCGTGTCGTTTCCTGTGCCGAGCATACCATATAAGTTATAGCCCCATGCCCATAGGCTCCCGTCCCTTTTGATGGCGTATGAACTGGCATAACAGGCTTCGACGGCCACCCAATCCGTGTCCGTTCCAATCTGTTCAAACTCATAACGGTTATAGCCCATGCTCTCATCATTTTCTCCAAGGCCGGTCTGACCGTTGCTGTTCAGTCCGCAGCCCCAGAGGGTTCCGTCATTTTTAATTGCGATGGTGTGTAAACTGCCTGCGGCGACATCCTTCCAATCGGTCTCCTGAAAAATTTGCCGGGGCTTTTTAACATATTGCTCCTCACTTTCAAAACCAAGCTGTCCGTTGCCGTTCATGCCCCAGCCCCAAAGGCTGCCGTCCTCCTTTATGCCGATGGTGAACTCCCCACCGCATTTGACAGTTTTCCACTTTTGGGCGTTGGCCATAGGAAGGCAGAATACGGCGAACAATATCGCCATGAGAATGTTTCTGCGTTTTTGATGGTTGTTATTCATGTTGTTGTTTTTGATGGTTAAAACCCAATTAACGGAGCAATTCCAATAAAATTGTATCGGATGGATTTTAGTTTTGCAAAAAGATGGATTATGGTGCAAATTCAAACAATAATTTTAAAATTGCACCGTTATGTCTGCAAAAATACAACAATGGACAAGTCTGTTTTTCCAACCCTGAAGAAGTT
Organism: uncultured Bacteroidota bacterium; assembly: GCA_902774175.1. Lineage (GTDB taxonomy): Bacteria > Bacteroidota > Bacteroidia > Bacteroidales > WCHB1-69 > UBA1195. Next base: position 7,338 of record CACYHG010000004.1, on the reverse strand, counting down.
CGCGATAGTGCTGCTGGGGCTCTTTCTTTTGCATGCGGCCATCAATGCCTTGTTTTTTCCTTTATTGGAAATGTTCAGTGCTTCGGATTCAGTTACAGAATTGGGTTTCAGATTTTTGGGTTATCAGATATATTTGTGTAACCTGATAGGCTGCTGCTTTCTGGCGGCGGAGATGTGGAAGCGGGGCCGCTGGAATGTTGTGTTGCTGGTGGCCTGCCTTTTTGTAGATGCCGGATTTGCCATTATTCTCTATCTTATATCCCTGTATGCGGAAAAACGGCAGGCGGCATGGGCGGCGCATATTACCGAATATGCGGTTTATGGGATTTTGATACATGTCTATTTTCATCTTAAGAAAATTCGTGCTGTGTCAGCTTGGGTGCATCTTTGGGGTTGGCCGGCCTATATCCCATATCTGTTTTTGGGTCTGTTGGTTATTAAGCTGCTGCTTGATTTGAGGGAGCAGCAGTGCAAGAAACCATGGGTGTATCTTCTGCTCGCGTTGTTCGCTATTGTCGCACCTGGCACCGCATTGATATGGGTTTTGCTGGGCATGGCGGTGGATTTACAAAGCCCCCGCTTGCGTTTTTATATGAAATATATGGGGATTTCATTTGCATTTATATGCTTGATCGAGCTGATTTTTCATATTTTTAACTATATATTTTCATTCTCCTGGATTCCCCAAATACAGAGCTATCAGATGATGACTGTTGTGAATTCGGTGTTGATGATTCTCAGAGTACTTATTATTGTTATGTTTGTCATCATGTTCATCAGGGACTACCACCTGCGCTGGAAAGGCAATTCGATCTGGTGGCTGTTGGGTGGCATCCATTTCGCTTCGGTCAGTGCGTTGCTGATGCAGACAGCGGAGGAGGAATCGCAGGCGGAATTGGAATCGCAACCGACATCAGTGTCGGAACTTGCAGAAACACCGTATTCGGCTGATTATATCGGCGGCTGAGCCTGTCGGTGGCTTCGACAGGCTCAGCCACCGAAACCGCTGAAGCCACCCGGAAAAAAAGTGCCTTTTTGTGGTTCCGCATTGTTTTTTTATCTACTTTTGCATTTTGGAATCGCAACGTGCGTTACGGTAACGTGTGTTACGATAATTGTATTTCAAAAACTGGATTATGATTTTTTACAACAGGGAGAGTGAGTTGCAGTTGCTGCGGGAGATTGGTGAGGCTTCAATGGAGTCGTCCCGGATGACCGTCATGGTCGGTCGCAGGCGCATCGGCAAGACAAAACTGCTGCTGCATGCCACGGAGGGCCGTCCGTCCGCATATTTTTTTGTGTCCCGCAAAAGCGAAAGCATCCTATGCCGTCAGTTCGCCGAGGAGGCGGAGCGTGCGTTGGGCGTTCCCATCGGCGCATACACCCGTATTGCCGATTTGCTGGAACACCTGATGCGGATTTCGCAAAACATGCCATTCACGCTTATTATTGATGAATTCCAGGAACTGTCAAACATAAACCCTTCCATTATTGGGGATATTCAGCGCGTGTGGGATTTGCATAAGGACCGCAGTCGTATAAACCTGCTTTTGAGCGGAAGTGTCTATTCGATGATGCACCGGATTTTCGAAGATGAAAAGGAGCCGCTTTTCTCCAGAGCCTCCAACATCATCCGTCTGGATGTTTTCCGCACCGATGTGCTCAAGGGGATACTTGCGGATCACAATCCCCACTACACGAACGAGGATTTGCTGGCGCTATACAGCATTACCGGCGGTGTGCCATGGTATGTGGAGCTGCTGATGGGAGCGAAGGCATATACACTTAAAATGATGGCGGATGTGATATTTTGCGATAACTCCTTGTTTGTCAACGAAGGGAAAAATCTGCTGATAGAAGAGTTCGGGAAAGATTACAGCATCTATTTTTCCATTCTGGAGTGCATTGCGCACGGCATCAACATGCGTGGGGAGATTGAGACGGCGGTGGGTGTTGCAGAGGTGGGCGGATATCTCTGCAAACTGGAAAAAAGCTACAACCTGATCCGTCAGATGCGCCCGATATTCAGCAAAGCCTCCTCCAAAACGGTCAGATACTATATCGCTGACAATTTCCTGACATTCTGGTTCCGTTTTTTCTACAAACACATGAACTATGTGGAGTCCGGCAGTATGGGATTGCTCAAGCAGATTTTCCTGAGGGACTATCCCACATTTTCTGGAATGATGCTGGAGCGTTATTTCCGGCAGCAGGCTAAGGAGAGCGGACTATACACCTCCATCGGGAACTTTTGGGACCGCAAAGGCGGGCATGAAATGGATATCATCCTCGCCAATGAACTGGACAGGACTTTGAGGATGGGGGAGGTGAAACGCCAGGCGAAATATTTCAATCCCCGTTTGTTACAGGAGAAATCCGAATACTTCCTTTCCGTCAACCCGCAGTTGCATTCCTACCGCTGCGAGTTGTTCTCGTTAGATATGGATGACATGTAGGTTATAATGAAATTCCCCTTCGCCATGAACACATTGAATCATCACCACAGGACGTTTTTTGCAGGGATTACCCTGTTCCTTTCATTTTTTGCGGCCACCGCATTCGGGCAGCAGGGTGCTCTGACACCCGCATTGGTAAAGACGGTGCGGCAGTGCACCCAGATAGGCAGTTTCCATGAGGGTATGGCCGTGGCCTGTAAGAACGGGCGTTACGGCTACATCCGCCGTGACGGACAATGGGCGGTCAGGCCGAAGTATGAGATGGCCGGACATTTTTGATTTTTGTGAGGGGCTGGCCTTTGCCCGCGAAAAGGGTGGAAAAGGCGTTATCATTGATACCAACGGGAATGTCTTCTACCGTTTTCCGGATTCAATCTATCTTGGAAACACGTACAGGAACAGGGAACGCTGCTTTGCGGCCATGGCCTATTGGTATGACACCGTGACCGAGAAGTCCTATTACGGGCTGATTGACATCAGAGGAAACTGGCTGAAGCCGCCCCGCTTGGGACGCTTGCGTTATATCAATGAGGAGAAAACCATATTGTTGCATTATGAATATAGTGAAAGTGATGCGAAAGGGGACACGACCATATATAATTATGTCTATGACCTTGTCCGCCAACGGGAATTGGCCTTCGATCCAAAGGAGATGGATTCACTGATGAACGGCTCGAAAGAGATCTGTACCTACGTGGACGGGAAGCGTTTCGTTAAAAAAGAGATGGATGGTAAAAGCCGCGTGGTGATGATGGACACTGCCGGGCGCATCTTGCGGACACTGCCGTTGGGCGTGTATGACTGCCAGCCCTGGTCCGAAGGGCTTTCCGTGGTTCGGCTGAAGGACGGGCAGTCTCTCCGGTACGGCCTTATGGATGCGGAGGGCAACCTGACCTTCCGGAAGGCGGAGCTGGCGGAGGCTGAACGCCTTGCATTTGCCCAATTGAGTTTGCCTTCATGGCCCGATCTAAAGCTGGATTCGCAATGGATAGCGGAGCAGTCGCAGCTGTTGGAGGAGGCCTATCAGGAAAAATCCGAGGAGAAGAAACAGCTTTTCTTCCGGCGTTGCGCGGAAGCTGCTGCCGCAGCTTTGCCGAGAACGGACAACGACACCCTTCGGGAGGTGGAGGAGGTGTTTAAGGTCTTTTACCGATCAGGGAAATGGTTTGACAGTCCTCGTGCATTGACGCTCTGTTCCCAACCTGAAATTGGTCATCTTTGTTTCCGGGAAAGCTTGGATGACTTGGACAGGAGTTACAAAAAATGTATGAAAGAACGTGAAAAATACAGAGATCTTGAGTCATATGAAGGGTGTGGATCCTGCTTCTCAAATCTGGAATATGTGCTAGAAAAGGAAAATCTGGAAAATTTCTGTTCGGAAATGGAGGGTGTTTCCTATGGACTCACACTTCTTGGAAAACCTGTGTTCCGTAAGATTGCAAATGAGGCGTAATAGTCATTTTGCAGGCTAAAACTTGCAAGTTTTGTTCTAATAGTCAAATTGCAGGCTCGAATTTTGGGTGATCAGTTGCATTGTTTGAAAAGATTTTGTACTTTTGCAGCGCAGTTCGAAACATAGCGGAGCTCTGCTGGGGAGCAACTCCGTGAGGGATAGGACTGATGTGAATGACGACAAGTCAAGTTGAGCGGTTGCCCGAAAGGTAACCGCTCATGCTTTTGACATGTTAGATTTCACACAATGCCAAGAAAAACCCACATATGAACCGCTTGCGGTTTTCCATAGACAGACCGCTGTGAACATTGAGGTTCTTTTTGAGGTCAGTAAACGTGCCCTCTATCTTGTTGTTGGTGTTTGGCATACCCTGGCAGTCCTTCTGCTGGAAGGTGAACAAGTATGGCAGGTAAAAGTCGACGCTGTGCATTGCAGTACGCAGCCTGCGGTGCGTGTAGTGCGAACTGCCCGTTCTCTTCGACACGCTACGTCGGTTGATGACATTCGCGTAATCCGACTTCCATCTCTGGTACTCGCATATAAATGTGTCCTTGTCCGTTGTGGTAATAGTGAAAACGATACGTCTCAGTTCTACTGCTGCCTTGAGTCGCGGCTTCTTGGTGAGGTATCTGCGAACGATGCTGATCATGTGGAAGTGGCACATTTGTACCGGGTATCGGGAGAACTCCGTGAACAGACGCTGCATCCCGTCTATTATGATGCCTTTTATGCGATACCCCCTGGCTTCTATTGACTCAATGGCCATACGGTAGTCACCTACCGTCTCGTGCCGGATAAAATCCATATATAACACATCTCCCGTAGCGTCATCCAATGCAAGCATGACACCCCAATTATGCCCCCAATAAGTGGCATCGATATGTACGTATCCTTCTCCCGCCAGGCGGGGCTGCACCCATGTCCGCTCCACCAAGGAAAGCCTTCTGCGTACCGTGGACAAACTGATTCCTGCCATCTGCGAAATCTCCTCCGCAGTCTGCTTCCCATCCTGATAAAGGCTCCATAGCTCACTGTCTGACAGTCCACTCCTTTTTCGGAACTGGTAACCGCAGTTCTGGCACTTATACAACTGTTTCCCATTGCGGACCCCGTTTCTCTTGGTCATCTGTGACCCACATGCCGGACATTTTTTTTGTGCATATCATTACTTTTAAATTCCTGCAAAGATAGGAAAACTATGGCTATACGGCATGTCGCAGCCTGCAAAATGACTATTAGAGCATTTCCGCAAGCCGACTTTTGTTATTTTCTTTTGAATCGCTATAACTGCTTGTCCTAATTGGCCTTTTGACATGTCGCAGCCTGCAAAATGACTATTAGACCGCAAATGATTTTGTACACAGGGAGGAAATCGTTAAGAAGAATTATGTTTTTTGTCCAGGTTCTTCTTGTGAACGTGCCCATTTCCTGAATTTCCAATCTGCGGATAAAGACACTTTGTATTATTTTAATTGGCAAGGAGTGACTCCGACAGTGGAGAAAGTGATTTTTGACAAGGGTATGAGGCATGCCATGCTGTTTTATACCTACTACAATAGCGGTTGCACCGGAGAATGGGGATACTGTCTGCTGAAAAAGGGAAGAAAGGGCTGGAAAGCGCTCCGCTATGTGGTTTATGGGGAGTTTATCGATTAGCCGCTCTTCTGCGGCTGAGCCCTTCGGTGGCTGAGCCTGTCGGTGGCTGAGCCTGTCGAAGCCACCGACAATTTCACATTTCCACAGAAAATCTGCTAAAAATTGGCGATAACTTGTGGAAATCGTCCAAAAAAAATGACATTTCCACAGGTTATCGGTGTTTTTTTAACGTGAAAACAAATCTTTCATTGTTATTTCGCTCTGTATATCATTCCAATAAGCATTGTGCCGGACGCCGTATGTGGTCACCATGGTCAGATGCACCGCCTTTTTTGTCCTTGTAACCGATTTGAACACCGCCTTCCGTTGGCGCAGTTTGGCGGCCTCCTCCTTGCCGAGGCTGTATTCCGTATCCGAAAACTTCATTTCGCAAAGGTTGATTACGTTGTCGTTACGGTCGATGAGAAGGTCGATCTGCGCACCGGGGTGCTCTTCGTTACCGCCGGTCTGCCACGAATGGGCGGAGGAGACCACTCCGTTGATGCCCAACGCCTGCAGCATCTGCGGCAGGTGCCACAGGCAGACCCGTTCAAAGGCCAGGCCGGCCCATGCGGCGTGTCGTGGTGTCTCCAGCGAGTGAGACCAATAGTGTTCGTCACGATGGCGGTTTTCGGCGATGAATCGGAAATGGAACAGCGTGAAGTTGTCCATCAGCTGGTATTGCGCCTCTTTTTCCTTCTTTCCGAAAGAGAAGTATTTGCGGATGAAGTTGCACTGCTCCAGCTCTTCCAGAGCACGCTTGAACACCCCGTTGTCGGAGAGGCGGGTCGCCTGCAGCAGCTCTTTCCGAAGCATTCCGGCCTTTCTGGTGGCCAGCGATGCAATGACGGCCATGTGCGGGGCGGCATTCCTGAACAGTGAGGCGTAGAGTGCGCCATATTCGTCCGCAAGTGGCGCGTCCGTGCTGAAAAACAGCTGGTCGATGTTTTGTGCCAGGCTTTTGCCCCTGCGGAGGAACCCCCAGTAATAGGGTATCCCTCCCAAAATCATGTAGGCTTCAAGCAGGTCGCGGTCGGTCAGTTCCAGTTTCAGGTGCTCGGCGTACTGTTTGCATTCGTAAAGGGTAAATGGTTGCAGGAAAATTTTCATGGTGAGTCTGTTGTGCAATCCGCCATGGTTCCTGACCACTTTGTTGACAATCCATGAGGTGGCGCTGCCGCACACAATCAGCACAATGTCCTTTTCCGGCCTTGCCGTGGCCCATCCGTTCCAAAAATGCTCCAGCGCACTTATGAAGTTTGATTTGGGCGTGTCAAGCCAGGAGAGCTCGTCAATGAAGAGCACTTTTTTTCCAGACGGCAGTTGTGCGAGATGCTCCTGCAGCATGCCGAACGCTTCGTACCATGTCTTAGGAGCCTTGGTGACGCGCATGCCCGCCGCGCGGAGCGACTCCTTGAACTCCCGCAATTGGTCGGATTTTGGCGCGTTTGCCAGCCCTGTATGCTGGAAAGTGAAGCGTCCTGCGAATGTTTCGCGGATCAGGTATGTTTTCCCGACACGTCGCCGTCCATATACTACACAGAATTGTGATTCCTCTTTTTCAAGAAGTTGCAATAATTTTCCCTGTTCAATTTCCCTACCGAGCAGCATGTTTTGCTTATTTGAGATTTCCGCTGCAAAAGTACTAAAAATTGGCGATAACTTGTGGAAATCGTCCAAAAAAAATGACATTTCCGACGTAATGGACAAAAATTAGGCTGAAATCTTTGTAACACATGTAACAATTAGCATGTTATGGCGTTCAAAGGTTATGAATAAAAAAAATGCTTTTAC